>DATGEL010000033.1 GCA_035310145.1 Dehalococcoidia bacterium | reverse complement strand
TATTCATCCCCAAGGGGGCGAGCTGGCTGAACCTGCAAGAGCCGGGGTGGCGGCTGGGACGCCGAGAAGCCTACGCTGGCCAACGTTTCGCTGATCCAGCGGAGATTGACCAGGCGACGGCGGTCGCGACCACACAGCTCAACGCCCGTGCGAAGCCGTGGGTGTGGGGACGGCCGCCGCCCACGCCACGCCTGTACCGCCCTCGCTTTGGGTACTCCCGTTGAGGAACGCAGCACTAGGATTGGGGGAAGGGGCGGGGGGATGGGGGCCCGCCCCAGGTCCAGTCGCGGATGTGCGGCGGGTCTTCGAATTGCTCGCGCGAGTAGGCCGTGGCCTGCTGGATCAAACGGTTGCACTCACCCACCAGGGCACTCGCGCGCTCGTGCAGTCGCGTGGTGCGGCGCAGCGCCTCCATCGCCAGGTGGTAGCGGCTCATGCCGTTCAGCACGACCATGTCAAATGGCGTCGTCGTCGTGCCCTGTTCCATGAAGCCGCGCACGTGGAAGCGCTCGGCCTTCACGTGCCCATGCACGATCTGATGCACTGCACGCTGGTAGCCGTGGAAGGCGAAGACCACCGGCTTCTCGGCCGTGAACAGCTCTACAAAGCGGGTTTCATCCATGCCGTGCGGGTGCGCGTCGCGCGTGAACAGGGCCATCAGGTCCACAACATTGACCACGCGCACGCGCAGCTCGGGCAGGTTCTTGCGCAGCCAGTCGGCCGCGGCCACCGTCTCCAGCGTGGGAATGTCGCCGGCGCAGGCCAGCACCACGTCCGGCTCCTCCTCGCCCGCGTTGCTCGCCCATTCCCAGATTGAGGCGCCGCGGGCGCAGTGCTCGCGCGCTGCCTCCATGTCCAGCCACTGAAGCTGCGGCTGCTTGTCGATCACGATCAGGTTGACGTAGTCGCGGCTGCGCAGGCAGTGGTCCGCCACGGAGAGCAGGCAGTTCGCGTCCGGCGGCAGGTAGATGCGGGCCACGCTGCCGCGTTTGGAGAGCATCACGTCGATCAGGCCCGGGCCCTGGTGGCTAAAGCCGTTGTGATCGTTGCGCCAGCAGGTCGAGGTCAGCAGCACGTTGAGCGAAGCGACCGGCTCGCGCCAGGGCAGTCGCGCCGCCTCTTCGAGCCACTTTGTGTGTTGCACCGTCATCGAGGCCGAGACCATGGCGAACGACTCATAGGTCACGTACATGCCGTGGCGGCCGGTCAACAGATAGCCTTCGAGCCAGCCTTCGCAGTTGTGCTCGCTGAGCACCTCCATCACGCGGCCGTCCGGCGCCAGGTGGTCGTCGATCGAGATCGCCGGCTCGACGAAGCAGCGGTTTTCGACCTCGAAGACCGCGTTCAGGCGATTCGAGTTCGTCTCGTCGGGGCAGAAGAGGCGGAAGTTCTGCGCCCGCGCATTGCGCGAGAAGAGATCGCGCAGCATCTCCCCCAGGCGCCGGGTCGATTCCAGGCGTTGCGTCGCCGGCCGCGGTACAGGCACCGCGTAGCCGCTGAAGTCGGGGAGATCGAGATTTTGCAGCAGCTTGCCGCCGTTGGCATGCGGGTTGGCGCCCATACGCCGCTCGCCGCGGGGCGCCAGATCGGCCAGCTCGGCGACCAGGCGCCCGTTTTGGTCGAACAGCCGCTCCGGCTGGTAGCTTCGCAGCCAACTTTCGAACATGCGCAGTTGCGCCGGGTCGCGCTGCACTTCGGCCAGCGGCACCTGGTGAGCGCGAAAGGTGCCCGCGATCGGCGTACCGTCGAGTTCCTCGGGGCCAGTCCAGCCCTTGGGCGAGCGCAGCACGATCGCCGGCCAGCGCGGTCGGCCGGCAAAGCCGCGGCCCCGCGCCTCCTGCTGAATCGCGCGAATCCGCGCGTAGCAGGCGTCAAGCGTGGCGGCGAAGGCGCGAAACATCGTCGCCGGATCGTCACCTTCGACAAAGTGCACCTCGTAGCCGTGCCCTTCGATCAGCGAGCGCACCGCCTCGTCGCTGACGCGGGCGAGCACGGTGGGACCGCTGATCTTGTAGCCGTTGAGGTGCAAGATCGGCAGCACCGCGCCGTCGCGCACCGGGTTCAGGTAGCTGACGCCCTTCCATGAGCCGGCCAGCGGCCCCGTTTCCGCCTCGCCGTCGCCGATCACGGCCACCGCCAACAAATCAGGGTTGTCGAAGACGGCGCCGAACGCGTGCATCAGCACGTACCCTAGCTCGCCGCCCTCGTGGATCGAGCCGGGCGTGGGCACGCTCACATGGCTGGGCACGCCGCCCGGCGTCGAGAACTGGCGGAAGAGTCGCCGCATGCCGGCGGCATCGCGGGTCACGTCGGGATAGATCTCGCTGTACGTTCCTTCGAGGTAGACGTTGGCAAGCAGCGCCGGACCGCCGTGCCCCGGCCCGGTGAGGTAGATCACGTTCGCGTCCTGCTCGCGGATCAGGCGGTTGAGCTGCACGTAGATGAAGCTGAGCCCCGGCGACGTGCCCCAATGTCCCAGCAGCCGCGGCTTGATCTGCTCCGGCCGTAGCGGCTCGCGCAGCAGCGGATTATCCCGCAGGTAGATCTGCCCAACCGTGAGATAGTTCGCGGCGGCCCAGTAGCGAGTCATGCGTTCGAGCAGCCCGTCGGGCAGCGCCGCTGCCGGCGGTGGGGCGGGTGTCGCGGTCGCTGCCGGGGCTGCGCCGTCGACGGAGACGGTGCTGGAAATCGCCGCGTCAAAGGTGAACATCTGCGGCTCCTCTCTCGCCCACCAGCCGCGCGGTGTGGCGGGCGATCATCAGCGCTTCATCCGTCGGCAGCACACGTACGCGCACGCGGCTGGTCTCGGCCGAAATGATGGCGTCGTGCGCGGCATTGCGCCGCTCGTCCAGCGCCAGGCCGAGAAACGCCAGGCCGGAGCATATGCGGGCGCGAACCTGCGCCGCGTGCTCGCCGATGCCGCCGGTGAACACCAGGCAGTCCAGCCCGCCGAGCACGGCCACCAGCCCGCCGAGGAATTTTTGCGCTTGATAGCAGAACAGCGCGACCGCCTCGGCCGCGCGTGGATCGGCCCGCTCATTCGCCAGGAGATCGCGCATGTCTGAGCTAGTGCCGGAAACGCCGAGCAGGCCGCCGCGCGTGTTGACCAGTTCGCTCAGGGCGTCGGCGGAGAGACCGCGCTGCCGCTGCAGGTAGAGCAGCACGCCGGGATCGAGGTCGCCGGTGCGCGTGCCCATCACCAGCCCCCCCGTGGGGCTGAAACCCATCGTCGTGTCGACGCCCACGCCGTCGCGCACCGCCGCCATGCTGGCGCCGTTGCCCAGATGGGCGATCACCAACCGGCCGGCCGCCGCCTCCGGCGCTTTGGTCCGCAGGCGCTCCAGCACAGATTCGTACGAGAGGCCATGGAAGCCGTAGCGCACGATGCCGGCTTCCAGCAGCCCGCGCGGCAGGCCGTAGAGCGTCGCCACGCGTGGCTTGTGCCGGTGAAAGGCCGTGTCGAAGCAGGCGACCTGCGGCAGTTCCGGATACGCCTCCAGCGCGAGACGGATGCCGGCGATCGCCTGCGGCAGGTGGTCGGGGTCGATCGCTTCGAGCTTGCCCAGCTCCGCCAGCATCTCGGCGCTGATGCGGGTCGGCTCGATGAAGCGAGCGCCGCCGTGCACCACGCGGTGGCCGATCGCGTCCGGCGCGGCCTGCGGATCCAGATCCCGCAGCCAGCCGAACAGAAGCCGCAGCGCTGCGGCATGATCGGGGAGGTCGCCCCGCTGCTCGCGCAGAGTCTTACCCGCCGCGTCGCTGAGCTTGATCCGCGCGCCCGCCGCGCCGAGCCGCTCCCCAGCCGCGGACAGCAGCAAGCGCTCGCCGCCGGCAGTCGCGAAGACGCTCGCCTTCACGCTGGAGGACCCGGTATTAATCGTCAGGATGCGCACACTGGCTCCGCGTCGTCCGCATTCTTGCTCGCTCCCGAGATTGGGAACGTTCGCGCCTTCTCGCCAGCGCGCTGACCCTCCGCACCGGCGCGGCACGCGGCTCCATTGTGCGCCTTGCGGCCGGCTGGGCCATCCGCCGTGATGAGTAGGCCGGCCGGCCCGAGCCGACGCCGGCTCAACGGTTTGCGGTCAAACTGGCGTACAGTAGCGATCGGAAACAGCGACAGAAAGGCGGAGCAATGCGGGTGCGGCTGGCATACGGCGAACGCGGCCTTGAGATCGACGCGCCGGATGGCGCCACGCTGATCGAGTCTGCGCCGGTGCCAGGTGTGCCCGATGAACGTGCCGCCCTGCTCCGGGGATTGCGCCAACCGCTGGTCGGGCCGCCGCTTGCAGAACTCGTGCGCGGTGGCCAGCGCGCTGTGTTGGTCTTTCCCGATGTCACGCGCGCCTTCCCCAGCCGACGCGTCGTGCCGGTCGTGCTGGCCGAGCTGGAGGCCGCGGGCTTCGGGCCGGAGCGGCTGACGCTGCTCAGCGGCACCGGCACCCACCGCGCCAACACGCCGGCGGAACTGGAGCAGATGCTCGGCGCCGACGTGCTGCGCCGCTACCGCGTCGTCAACCACGATGCCCGCGCCGCCGAGACTCTCGTTCTTCTCGGCAGCACCTCGCAAGGGGCGCCGGCGCTCCTCGATCGGGTCTACATCGAGGCCGACGTGCGGGTGGTCGTCGGGCTGATCGAGCCGCACTTCTTCGCCGGCTACAGCGGCGGGGCGAAGGGCGTCTGTCCCGGGGTCGCCGGCCTGGAGACGGTGCTGTTCGCGCACGACCGCACCCGCATCGGCGATCCGCTGGCCACCTGGGGCTGTATCGCGCACAACCCGGTGCAGCAGCTCGTGCGTGAGGTCGTGGCCCTGGCGCCGCCGACCTTCACGCTGGACGTCACCGTCAACAAGCAGGGCAGGATCACCGGCGTGTTCTCCGGCGAAGGCTACGCCGCGCACGCCGCCGGCTGCGCCTTCGTCGCCGGGGCGCAGGAGCAAGCCGTCCCGCACGAGTACGACATCGTCGTTACTACCAACGGCGGCTACCCGCTGGATCAGAACCTCTATCAGGCGGTCAAGGGGCTTTCGGCGGCGGCGCGCATTGTGCGGCGCGGCGGCAGCATCGTCCTCGCGGCCGAATGCCGGGACGGCATCCCCAGTCACGGCAGTTACGGCGCAATCCTGGCCGCGGCGCACGGCCCGCACGAGCTGTTCGATCTGCTGCACGACGGCGCCGAGACGACGCCCGACCAGTGGCAGGCGCAGGTCCAGGCGATCGTGCAGGAGAAGGCCCGCGTCTACGCCTTCTGCGGCGGCTTGAGCGCGGCGCAGATCCGCGTGGCCCATTTCGAGCCGGTCGAGTCGGTGGAGGCGGCGCTCAGGGCGCTGCTGGCGAGGCAGCCGGACGCGAGCATTGCGATCTTGCCGGAGGGGCCGTACACCGTGGCGACCCCTCGCGGCGCCGGCGACCTGCGCCACTCCACGGTGGCTCCCGCTCGCGGCGCCTCCTAGCCCTTAGCGGCGATGGCCGCGATCAACGGATCACGCGCACACCGGCGTCGCCGGCGACGTAAACCACCGGCCGCATATCCACGAACAACCCATGTTCGACCACGCCCGGGATCTGCCGTATAGCGCGGCCGAGTCGGGCGGGCGGAAGGCGCTGGCCGCCAAAGCCAACATCGATGATGTGATTGCCGTTGTCGGTGAGGAATGGGGCGCCATCGACCAGGCGCAGCCGCGGCTCGGCCCCCGCCAAGCGCTCGCGCAATGTGCGCAGCACCAGGCCTTCGGCGAAGGGCAGCACCTCAACGGGCACGGGCCAGCTCAAGCGGCGCACGAGCTTTGAGGCATCCGCGACGATCACGAAGCGCCTGGCGGCGAGCGCCACACATTTCTCTCGCGTCATCGCGCCGCCGCCGCCCTTGGTCAGCGCCCGGCGCGGCCCGATCTCGTCGGCGCCGTCGATCGCGACGTCCAGCGGCTCCTCCAGGTCGAGGAGCGGAATGCCGCGTTCACGGGCGAGGCGGGCGGTCTCGAGCGAGGTCGGCACGCCGCTGACGCGCAGCCCTTCCTCGCGGATGCGGCGCGCCAGCTCCTCCAGGACAAAGAAGGCGGTGCTGCCCGTGCCGAGGCCAAGGCGCATCCCGTCACGTACCTCGGCGCGCACGGCGACCACGGCGGCCGCCTGCTTCAGGGCCGTTTGCGCTTCAGCCACGTGACGCGCTCCCGCCGAGATACCGGCGATCTCGCCACGCACAGCATAGCGCAGCGCGGTTGGTGACCCACGCTGTGGGCGGGTGCGAATCAGAGAGTCGGGGCGGCAGCGCGGAACGAGTAAGGGATCGCTTCAACGCCGGGTCGGCCCTCAAAGGCCGCTCAGCCGGTTGTGAAGCCATGACCGGAGAGCACTATTCGGCGTGCAGTTCCCGATGGCTGCCGTCGGAAATACTGAGGAGACCTGGACCAGCGGGCGACGCAGCCAGGCGGGCCAGCAGCACGGGCGGAACGGGGGGCGCGGGGCGGCGATTCTTGGTGGGCTGGCCAAAGGGGCGGCGTTCGTTGGTGAACGAGCGCACCGTGCCGCAGAGCGAACAGGTGCCGAGACACGACTCGCCATGCGGCGCGCCGATGCGCCAACGATGCACACACACGGCAGTCGAAACGGGATGATCCAGGTCAGCCACCACATCACCTCCACGCTGTTCCAGAGCGGGACGCCTGTGGGCCGCGATTGGCCCCGGGCGCGGAGAGCTGCGCGTCAGAGTACCTGGGATCGCCACCAGAGTCGCTGCTCGCGGTCAGCGCAGCGGAGGCGTGCGGGAATCGAAGTTAACGGCGGGGGAGCGGGGTCAAGGCAAGGGTAGGGACCGGCGAGGCATGCGTCTTCTCAGAGCGCGGGCCCTTTTGGGGCACTGCCGGGCGCTTCTCCAGGCTGTGCAGCTTCGCGATGCGTTTGCGTCGCTTGGCAAGCCCGACCTTTCGTGTCTTGTTCAACGCGTCGCCGCTCCTGCCCATGTCGGATCAGTTTATGTTCGACGTGCGCAACTATATCACGCGACTTGCCCTGAGTCCACCGTGCGATATTTCGAAACCCTCCCCGCGGCTACCGAACCGCAACCGATGCCTGGCCGCCGACGCGCGATCGGTGTGGGGCGTTCGATACGGAGCCCCCTTCTTGCGCTCGACTACGCGCCGGTACGCGTCCCGCCGCGTGCGTAGAGGGCCGCTCCCTCCTCAGCGCCGTTGCCCGGCGCACGCGACGACGGCGCCGAGGGTTCGGCGAAGATCAGGTCCTTGGTCGCGTCCAGCCCCTGCTCGATCAGCGCGACGGCCACGCTCAGCCGCGCCGCCTTGCTCGACACATCGTCTTCGCGTGCCGCGCCGCGCAGCTCCGCGCGGGCGCTGGCGAGGCGGCCGTCCGCCTGACGGTAGCAGAGAAAGTGAGCGGGGCTATGGCTCACGCTGGCGGCGACGATGCACTTGCGCAGCGCCTCTTCGCCCTTCTTCGCCGCGCCTTCCACGCGATTCGACGCCTGCGAGAAGCCCTGATTGCGCTGTGCCTCCACCGGCGACGAGAGTCGCACATCGTCGAGCGCCAGCTTCGCCTCGCGCAGCGCGTCGAAGGCGGCCACCAGCGTGTCCGTGCCGTCCATCACGCGCTTGTCGACTTCCTCGCCCATTCCCCGTATCCTTCCCGCCCAGTGTCGCGGCCAATCGCCCGAACACGCGGATGATGTCGTGTAAATTGCTGGCGCCGTGCGCGGGCGCGCCGACGCGTGCGCCGCGCCTCAGTTCTCGAAGAATCTGACCGGCTCGGCGATCGCGCGCACAAAGCTGCTCAAGACCGCCTCAATGTCCGTGAGCCGCTGGCGATAGGCGCGCGCCTGTTCCTCGGCCGTCTCCCCGTCCGGATGCCGGCCACCACGGCCGATCGCGGCGCGCAGTTGCGCCATCTGGCGGCTGTGCACGCCCCACTGCACGTTGACCAGCTCGATCACATCGCCAAGCCAGAGCCGGTACGACGGGTTGTCCGGCAGCAGTGGCCGCAAGAAGGCGATCCTGCCGATCAGGTCCTCGAGATGGCGCCGCAGGTGTCGCGCGTCCAGCGTCATCGTTCGCCCGCATCCTCATCGCAAGAAGCAAGAAGCAAGAAGCCAGTAGCCAGCAGCCAGCAGCCAGTACCAGAAGCCAGTATAGGAAGCGGCGCCCGCCTGTGACCACGCGCCAAACGGGCGACCAGGTCCGGCCATGCATCCGCCCCGCCGCAGGCAGCGTAGGATCAGCGACGGCTGCCCTACATTTCACCGTCCGAGGCTGCGATGCACGCGATCAAGGAACGGCTCTTCGTCCCGGTGCTGCTGATGGCGACCCTGCCGCTCCTGTTCGCGGCGGCATGCGCCTCCAGCAACAACAATTCCAGCAGCGCAAGAACCAACACCGGCAACGCCGCGGCGTCCGTCGCCCCGGTCGGCGCCGCCCTCACGGCATCGCCTGCGGGCGGTGCGAGCGAAGCGGCCGAAATCAAGGGCATCGCCTTTCCGGCCTCGATTACGGTCAAGCCCGGGACCACGGTGACCTGGACAAACCACGACAGCGTCTCGCACACCGTCACCTCGGATGCGGGCCAGGCGCAGAGCTTCGATTCGAACACGCTCGCGCCGAACGGCGCCTTTTCAGTCACGTTTGCGAAGGCCGGCACCTATCACTATCACTGCAACATCCACGCCAGCATGCACGGCACCGTGGTCGTCAGCGACACGGCAAGCGGCGCGGCGGCGCCTGCAACGGCTGCCCCGGCCAAATCGTCCTCGCCCTACGATCCGGGCTACAAGTACTAACGGTTCGCCCGCCCGGCGGATACGCCGCTCATGAAGGCGGCGACCAGCGCGTCCACGGGTCGCTCGCGCAGCTCGGCCGGCGGGCCTTCCTGTCGCACGCGGCCCTCTGCCAGCACAATCGCGCGGTCGGCGAGTTGCAGCGCCTCCCCGCGGTCGTGGGTGACAAAGACCGTGGCCGCGCCCATTCGACGCAGCTCGGCCACGGCGGCGCCGGTCAGCTCCTCGCGCGTGGGCTGGTCCATCGCCGTGAACGGCTCGTCCAGCAGGACAATCTCTGGCTCAAAGGCCAGCGCCCGCGCCAGCGCCACGCGCTGCGCCTCGCCGCCGGAGAGCGCCCGTGCCGGCCGCGACGCCAGGTGCGCGACGCCGAAGCGCGCGAGCCACTCCAGCGCCCGCTCGCGTCGCACCCCTCTCCGCAGCCCTCGCAACCGCAACCCTAACTCCACGTTTTGCAGCGCCGAGCCGGCGAGCAGCACGGGCGATTGCAGCAGCAACGTGGCGCGACGGCGCGCCGTCAGGGGAGTGCCGCGCACCGCTGCGCCGTCGAGCACAACCTCGCCGGCGGCCGGGGCCAGCAGGAAGCCGCAGACGTGCAGCAGCGTGGTCTTCCCGGCGCCGTTCGGGCCGAGCACGGCCAGGACCTGACCGGCGCCGAGCGTCAGCCGCTCGACTTCGAGCACCTGGCGTTCGCCGCGGCGCACACGAATGCCGCGCAACTCCAGTCGTACCGCAGGGCGATCGCCGCCCGGCGCCCCGCCGCGGTCCTGCGCCTGAGCAGCCACGTCTGCCGCCGCAACCTCAAGCACGGCGCTGCTGCGCTGCCGTGAGCACCAGGTTCACGGCGAAGATCAGGGCCATGAGGATGATCGAGAGCGCGATCGCCTGGTCGAACTCGCCGCGGCCGTTCTCCAGCACGATCGCGCCGGTGAGCGTGCGCGTCTGGTCCTTGATATTGCCGCCGACGGCGATCGTCGCGCCAACCTCGGAGATCACCGCGCCGAAGCCGGCCATCACCGCCGCCAGCATGCCGAGCCGCGCTTCGCGCACGAGCAGCAGGGCGCTCTGCAAACGCGAGGCGCCCAGCGCGCGGATTTGCAACAGCACGCCGCTGTCGAGGCCGCCGATCGCCGCCAGCGTGAAGCCGCAAACCAGCGGCGCGGCAATGATCGTCTGCGCCATGATCATGCCGCGCACGGTGAGAAAGAGGCGCAGGAAGCCGAGCGGACCGTGGCGGAAGAGCATCAGCGAGACGAAGGTTCCCACCACCACGGGCGGGAAGCCCATGCCCGTGTTCACCAGTGCGATCGCCAGCCGGCGGCCGGGGAAGTGTGCCAGCGCCAGCAGCACGCCCAACGGCGCGCCGATCGCCAGGCTGATCAGCGTGGCGACGCCCGATACCTGCAGCGAGAGCCAGGTAATGCGGTAGGTCTCGGCGTCGCCTGAGAGCAGGCGGCGCAGCGCATCGATGAACCCATCCCAAACGAACTGCACGCGCTGCTCTCCGTCTACACTCAGCCGCCCTGCTGCACCTGCTGATCCGTCTTACCCGCGTCGGGAATGAACAGTTGCTGCCCGTACTTCTCGACGCCAAAGCCGGCGATCACCTTCTGCGTGTCCGGCGAGACCATGAACTCCGAGAAGGCCCGCGCGCCCTCCACGTTGAGGCCGGTGTGGTTGGCCGGGTTCACCTGGATGACGTGGTAGATGTTGAGCAGCATGCCGTCCTTCTCGACCACGATGCCGAGCTGTGTCTGGGCCCTGGTGGCCAGGTAGGTGGCGCGGTCGCTGATCGTGTACGCCTGTTTCTCAGCCGTGATCGTCAGCGTCGCGCCCATACCCTGGCCGCTTTCCAGGTACCAGCTCTGGCCCTTGGGATCGATGCCGGCCTGCTTCCAGAGCTGCAGCTCGAGCGCGTTGGTGCCCGAGTTGTCGCCGCGGCTGATGAACGTCGCCTTCGCCGCCACGATCGCCTTGAGCGCGTCCACGGCCTTCGTCATGCCCTTGATGTGCGCCGGATCCGAGGCCGGCCCGACGATAATGAAGTCGTTGTGCATGACGAGCCGGCGGTTGATGCCCTGGTTGCGCGACATGTAGTCCAGCTCGGCCGCGGGCGAGTGCACCAGCAAGACGTCGGCCTCGCCCAGCTCACCGCGCTTCAGCGCCTCGCCGGAGCCGACCGCAGCGGTCTTGACCTGGTAGCCGGTCTGCTTCTCAAAGAGCGGGATCAGCACGTCGAGCAGTCCGCTGTCCTGGGTGCTGGTCGTGGTGGAGAGAAGGAGGGTCGTGTTCTTCGGCTTCGCGGCCGCGGCCGGACTGGTGCTGACGCTCGCCGCCGTGGCCGCCGCCGGCGACGCAGGCGCCGAAGTGCTTTGCACGCTTGCGGCAACGGTGGCGGAGGCGCTGGTTGCCGCCGGGGCGTTCGTGGCCTTGCTGTTCTTGTTGTTTGCCGAATTGCTTGAGCAGGCGATCAGGATGCCGGCCAGCAGCAAGCCAGCGAGCAGGCGTAGAGCGCGGGCGCCGCACCGCATCGCAACCTCCAGGGCGTCATGCTGCGCTCAGCATAACGGCCAGGGCGCGCTGACGCGACCGGCGGCGGGCGCCTGGGGTCGCTCAGAAATAGGTCTTGTTCCAGTAGAGCAGAGTCCAGCCGGTCTGCGGCGAGTGCGTATAGGCGCCGACGCCGCAGTTGCGGTTGCGGTCGCGCTCATACTCTTCGACGAGCTGCTCTTCGGTCGGATACTCGAGGTGATAGCGAAAGCTCTGCTGCGTGACGCCGTGCGTAATCAGCAGCACGCGCTTGCCGGCGTGCTC
The DNA here is from genome assembly GCA_035310145.1 of Dehalococcoidia bacterium. Taxonomy (NCBI): domain Bacteria; kingdom Bacillati; phylum Chloroflexota; class Dehalococcoidia; species Dehalococcoidia bacterium. Next base: position 8,425 of record DATGEL010000033.1, on the reverse strand, counting down.
GGGCCGGAAAAGGATGCCGAGAAACTGGTGCGTGCGAATGCAGACGTCGGCCCAGCTTTCGCCGTCGGGCGGGCGGCAGTAGAAGCGGCCCATGATCTCCCGCTGCAGCTCGAACAGCTTGTAGGCGGCCTCGTAGCGTTGCAGCCGCTGGGGCCAGATCGCCGGATCGAGCTGGCCGAAGTGCTGCTCGGTCAGGAAGAGGTTGCGGCGCAGCGCCGCGCCGGCAGGCAGCGCCTCTGCGATCAGGTGCGCGGTTTGCGTGGTGCGCAGCCAGGGGCTGTGGTAGATCGTGTCGAAAGCGCCGAACTCTGCCCGCAGCCCCTCGCCGGTACAGCGTGCCTGGCGTTCGCCCTCGGCCGTCAACGGGATCAGGTGATCGGGTGTGCTGGCGATCTCGGGCGGCATCTGCTGCAGGCCGCTGTGGACGTCGTAGGTGTTGCGCAGCGACTCCCCGTGCCGCACCACGACCAGCAGCGCCGGCCGCGGACGCAGCAGCGGTGATGTGTCCGGGACCGTGTCCTCGATCATGCGGCGGACCTCCGTGTCTCGGTCTCCGCAGTCGAGTGTAAGTCGCGATGATCCGAGCGCATACCCCGCGCCGGCGGGGCCGCGCGGCTAATACCGCTCCAGCACACGGAAGATCGCCTGCACGCCGAAGCCGAGGCCGTTGATCGGAATGCGCTCGTCGGCGCCGTGGAAGAGCGTCCAGAACGGCGTCTCCGGGCTGAGCCGCACCGGTGCGAAGCCGTAGCAGCGGGCGCCCAGGCGGGCGAAGTGCCGTGCGTCGGTGACGCCGGTGACGATCGCCGGCACGGGACGCGCGCCGGGATCCAGTTCGCGGACCACACCGCATAGCTCCTCGAAGAAGGCGTCGACCGGCGCCTCGGTGCGGCTGGGCGTGTGGCGTACGTTCACGATCTCCGCGTCGTCGCCGATCACGCCGCGCACCTCTCCGATGAAGGTCTCGGCGCTCTGGCCCGGCAGCAGGCGGCCGTCGAGCGTGATCTCAACGCTGCCCGGGATCACGTTCGTCTTGCTTCCACCCTGGATCACGGTGGGCACGGCGGTGTTGTGCAGGATCGCCTCCCACATGCGCGCCTCCGTGCCCAGCTCGGCCAGCACGCCGTCGCTGCGCGACGGGTCGAGCAGCCCCAGCAGCAGCGGCTGCGATTCCGCGAGCGTGCGTACGAAGCGCTCAGCCACGGGCGAGATGTGCGCCGGCAACCGCTGCCGGGTGAGCGCCTCCAGCACCCGCCCGGCCTTCGCCATCGCGCCGTCGCGGATCGGCATCGAGCCGTGGCCGGAGGCGCCGCCGACGCGCAGGCGCAATTGGCAGCCGACCTTCTCGGTCACCTGGATCGGATAGAAACGGTCGCCGCCCTCGCCGCCAACGAACATGGTGTAGCCGCCGACTTCGCCCAGCGCGACTTCGGCGCGGATCAGCTGCGGGTGGTTCTCGACCAGCCAGCCGGCGCCGAGATAGCCGCCGGTTTCCTCGTCGGGCACGGCGCAGAAGATCACGTCGCCGCGCGGCCGCAGCCCAAGCCGCTTCGCCAGAACGAGCGCCAGCGCCTGCATCACGAGCGCGCCCTTCATGTCCAGGGCGCCGCGGCCCCAGACACAGCCGTCGGCGATTTCGCCGGCGAAAGGCGGGCGTGTCCACTCGCCTGGATCGGCGGGCACGACGTCGGTGTGGCCCTGCAGCAGCAGCGGGCCTCGCTCGCCGCTGCCCTGCAGGCGTGCGACCAGCGAGGTGCGCCCCGGCGCCGAACTCAGGAGCCGCGGCTCGAAGCCTTCGCGAGCCAGGACAGCGGCCAAAAGCTCGGCGGCGGCGTGCTCGCTGCCCGGCGGGTTGGTCGTGTCGATGCGCAGCAGCTCCTGCAGCAGCAGCACCGCCTCATCTCGCACAGCCGGCCAATCGATCGCGTCGCCTTGCGGCATCCGAACCCTCCAAAGCGACCTGGTGTGGGGCTGACGCCACTCTACCCCGTCGCCGTACGGTGGGCGCAAGCCCGTTCGTTCGCCTCACAGGCAGCCACGATTTCAGTGCGAAGCGCCGGCCGGCGCGCGCAAACTGTTGCAATATTCGGGAAGGACGTATCAATCCTCATGCGAGTCGCTAAGCTCTAGCGCGTGATCGCCGCGCCCAAAATAGAATCGCGGCCTTCTGGAGGAAACGGACAGATGCGCATCCCGATCCGGCCCGTACTCGCCTCGCTCCTGGTTGGCGGCGCCTTCGCCACCATGGCGGGCGCTCACGCCCAGCGCCTGGCGACCGCCTATACGCCGCGTGTCACCATCGTGCAGAACGACGCGGGCTTCACCCCGGTGGATGCAGCGGGACTGGGCCAGTGGACGTTTGCACCGGCGCACCTGACGGTGACGCAGGGTGAGCAGATCGAATTCGACAATCCCGCCACGAGCACGGCGCCGCACACGGTAACGTCGATTACCTGGAGCGGCATGGCGCCGACCCGCACCCTCACCTCCGGCGAGAAGTTCGACTCTTCGCCCACGCGCGACGAGCTGATCATGCCGGGCCAGTCGTTCACCCTGGACACGAGCACGCTCGATCCCGGCCAGTATCTCTACTACTGCACCCTGCATGACGGGCAACTTTACCGTGCTCGCACCCGCGCAATAGGCGGTATCGCCCGGCCCGTGCCGGCCCACCTCGGCACGCTGTCGAGATGCGCGGCTGTCCGCGTCACGTTTCACCGGCGCGGCGCGGGCAGCGCGAGCGCGTCTACGGTTGCGGCTTCCGCGCAGCGGACCGGAACGCGGCGCCGGCCCGCAGCACGGGCAGCGCCCGCCGTAAGGGCACAACAATCAGCGCAAAGGCCAGCGTGTCCGGCGCCTGGTTGAACGCGGCGTCGATGCTCTGCGCCAGCATGAGTTCTCCGGCCGCCGACGCCATGCCGGGCGGCGCCTGATATTCGGCCGTGAGCACGATACTGCCGTGCCGCCAGCGCAAGAGCAGCGTGCCGAGATCACCCCAGGCGCCGGCGTAGGCCAGTGTCTCCGCGTCGCCTAGCCGCAGCGACGTGCTCTGCGGCTGCCACTGATCGGGAAAGTCGTTGGCGATCAGCGCCGCCTCGGCGCCGGCGTCATCGCCGTAGGCATCCCACTCGACCCACAGCGACGGCCCCAGCGGGTCGTCACCGCCGTAAACCTCGACGCGGCTGCCCTGCCAGCCCCGCTGTCGCGCCGCCTCGCGCGTGGCGACGGCGTCGCGACCGCCGCCGCTGCCGGAGGTCGTGACCGTCGCCGTCGCCCAGTTGTTGTAGTCGTTGTAGCTCAGCAGCGTGTAGCCGCCCGTGTCCAGCACATCGAGCTTGCCGGGCAGAGCCGCGGCCACTGCCCCAGCCACGGGAAGATAGCGCAGCAGGCGGCCCTCCACCCGCGCACGGTCGAGCCGCGTCAGGCCCGCGTCGGCAAGTGGAAGCGGCGCGGCGCCTTGCTGCCGCAGGACGGTGATCGCGGCGTCCAGTTGCGGGTCGCGCCCCGCGGCCAGGTCGTCGGCAGTCCGGTTCGGCGCGGAAACGTCTACTGGCACGCCAACGTGATCGATCACGGCGTCGCCCGCGCCGCTGTGCACGTCGGCGAAGCTGACTTCCATGCCGGCGCCGTCGCCGATCGGCCAGATCGCGGCGTTGCCGAGCGCCCCGCCCGTACGCTGCCCCACCAGCAGCGCACGGCCGGACTCCTTGAGTACGGAGGCCGCCAGGTCCGAGGCAGAGGTCGAGCCGCCGTTGACCAGCAGCGCCAGCGGCCGCTGCACGCGGAAGAGCCGCCCGTCCACCAGGTCCTGCCCTACATGGCCGCGGGCATCGAACTGCCGGTCGGAGAGCCCATCCGGCACGAAGCGGCCGGTGAGCGCGTCGGCCAGCAGGCCGGAGCCGCCGGGATTGTCGCGCAGGTCGAGCACCCAGAGCGTCACGCCGGCCGCCTCGAACTGCTCCAACGCGGCGTCGATCGCCAGGTCGATCGTGCGGCTGTCCGCCAGCGGCCGCCACGGGTCGATAAACTCACGCAGCCGCATCAGGCCGACACCGCCCGGCAGCAGCGTGGCGCTCCACTCCTGGAAGTGATACGGCCCCGGCGTGATCGTCAGGTCCAGATCGCCGGCGCCGGGCCGGCGGATGTGCAGCGTGTACTGGCCAGAGTCGCCCGCAAAGGTGCCCTGCAGCCCGGCGAGCGTGCGGGGCGTCAGCGGCTGCCCGTTCACCGCGAGCAGGCTGTCGCCGGGGTGTAGGCCGGCCGCGTCGGCCGGGCCGCCGGGTGCGATCTCGCGCACAAACGGCGGGTCGGCGCGGGCGAGGATCAGGCCGCTGCCGAAGCCGGAACCGGCAGCCAGGTCCGCGGCGAACTGCTTGAGGCCTGGCGGATCGATGAAGCCGGTGTGGTCGTCGCGCAGCGCCGCGGTCATTGCGTCGATTGCGTCGAAGGCCGTTTGTTGGACGGCGCTGTCGCTGGCCCGCGCCGCGTACTGGTTGAAGACGCCCGCGAATGCAGCGAAGGCGCCGTCTCGATCGGCGGGCAGGTTCGGCGGCTGCAGCTTGAGGCCATGCGTGCCGGCATCGTCAAGCAGGTGGTCCAGCGCCGGCTGCAGCAGGCGATCGGGCGGCTCCGGGTCGCGGAAGACGTCGAGCAGATCGTTGTACGCGGTGCGCACCGTCTCCAGGTGCGCAGCGGTTTGCACGGGTGTCGCCGTCCGGCCGGGCGCAGCAAATGCGGCGCGCTGCCTGCCGCCTGGAAGCAGCGCGGCGAGCAAGAGCAGCAGCGCGGCGGACCATGCCGCGCCGACCGGAGTCAAGCGTCGCGCGCCAGGCACGGGGGAACGGTCTCGCATGGGTTCAGCATAGGCGATTGCTCGCCGTCCGCAGAGATCTGCCCGTGTGGTCTACCGGCGTGTGGCTCGCGGCAGGGTTGCCGCCTGCCGGCATGTGTCTGGGCGCATGCAGGCCCCGTACCGGTACGTGGCCCGATCGGGACGGGCCGCTCAGATCGACGAGAAGCAGCCTCGATGCCTTGTCCATGACCAAGGCGGCAGTCCGGCCAATTTCGCAGGGCTCTCGTCGCTCTCAGCGCGTCGCGGCGCTGCTCGCCGCCGGCGCCTGCGCTATACTTGCCGCCGCGGCCGGCAGCCCGCTGGCGCCGGCCTTCGAGAGGAGCCGAACGATGGTGCAGTCCTCGCAGCGCGGCGTGCTCGGCGACGCCGCTCCCTTCGATGCCCGCACGATTCCGGCCTATGCGGGCGACCATGCAGCCGTCTACGCGCACATACGGGCACACCGGGCCGCACACACCGCCGAACTGCAACGCTGGCTGCGCCAGCCTTCGATCAGCGCGCAGAACGTCGGCGTGCTGGAGATGGCCGAGCTGCTCCGCCACGATCTCCTGGCTCTCGGCTTCCGCGAGGCCGAGCTGGCGCCGACAGACGGCCATCCGGGCGTTTTTGGCTTCTATGACGCTGGCGCGCCGCGTACGCTGCTCGTCTACATGATGTATGACGTGCAGCCGGTCGAGCCGGCCGACTGGCGATCGCCGCCGTTCGCGGCCGAGATCGTCGACCATGAGCTTGGCCGCGTGCTGATGGGTCGCGGCGCGGTCAACCAGAAGGGGCCGGAGCGGGCCTTCCTCAACGCCGTCGCCTCGATCATCGCGGTCGAGGGCACGCTGCCGGTCAATCTCTTCGTCGCGGCCGAGGGCGAGGAGGAGCTCGGCTCGCCGCACTATCCGCAGGTCGTCGCGGCGTACGCCGAGCGGCTGCGAACGGCGCTCGGCGCCTTCTTCCCCTTCCCGTCGCAGAATCCGCAGGGCGAAACGACACTGCCGCTGGGCGTTAAGGGCATCGCCTACTGGGAGCTGGAGGCGATCGGCAGCGCCGCCGGCGGCCCGACTCGCGCCGAGATTCACGGCTCGTTTAAGGCGATCGTCGATTCGCCGGTCTGGCGGCTGGTGCAGGCGCTGGCGACGCTCACCAGCGCCGACGGCAACACGATCGCGGTGCAGGGCTATACCGATGCGGTACGCCCACCGAGCGACGAGGAGCGCAGTCTGCTGCGCGGCATGCTGGCCGGCTGGGACGAAGAGAGCATCAAGCGGGTGATGGGCGTCGAGCGCTGGGTCGACGGCATCAGCGGCGAGGAGGCGCTGCTGCGCTACCTCTGCCGGCCCACGCTGAACATCGACGGCATCTGGGCCGGCTACACGGGCGAAGGGACAAAGACGATCCTGCCGCACAAGGCCACGGCCAAAGTCGACAGCCGCCTCGTGCCGAACCAGAAGCCCGAGGAGGCGCTGCGGCTGGTGCGCGAGCATCTGGACCGCAACGGCTTCTCGGATATTCAGATTCGCGAGCTGAGCGGCTACCCGCCGGCGCAAAGCTCAGTCACGTCGTCGCTGGTGCAGGCGGCGATCGGCGTCTACAACAAGTACGGCAAGACGCCGCTGGTGCAGCCGCGGCTCGCCGGCAGCGCGCCGTACTACGTCTTTACGGATACGCTCGGCCTGCCGACGGTGATGGGCGGCCTGGGCCACGGCTCCGGCGCCCACGCGCCGAACGAATATCTCGTGCTGGAACCCGCCGCCGGCTCCAGTATCGCCGGGCTTGCGGAGATGGAGATGGCCTACGCCGACCTGCTCTATGCGCTGGCTTCGGCGTAGGACGCGAGGTTGGGACAACCCGCAGGAGGCAACGCAGATGGCCGAGGCATCATCCGGCGGCGGAAGCGGCGCGGCGGCCGGCCCGCACGACGATCCGCCACGCCGTAGCTTCACGATGGCCGTGGACGTGACGACGATCCGCGGTCAGCTCAAGCGGGCCGACGCGGGCAAATTCAGCTTCTTCTCCGACGAGCCGCCGCGCCTCGGCGGCGAAGACGCCTACCCGGCCCCGCTCACGTATCTTGCCGCCGCGACGGGGTTCTGACTGCTGACGCAGGTGGCGCGGTTCGCGTCGATGCTGAAGTTCACCGTCACGCGCGCGGATTGTCACGTTGAGTTCGACTGGTTCAACGGCGGTTCGGTGCTCGCGGGAACGGTCGAGGCGGGAGCAACCGCCTGCCGCACGCGCCTGGAGATCGATTCGCCCGAACCCGAAGCGGCCATCGTGCACCTGATCCGCCTGGCGCAGCAGGGCTGCTACGCCGAACAACTGGTCCAGACGCCGGTCCCGCTCAGCAGCACCTGCATCGTCAACGGCCGCGAGATCGAGCCGCCGGGCGCCGCCGCTACGTGATCACCCGCTTCTTGAAGTAGACGATGCCGAAGTAGGTCATGATCACAAGCGCGCCGACGAGCAGCCCGTACACCGCCCACAGCGACATGTGCGACACGCCCGGAATCAGCGCCGCGCGCAGCCCTTCACTGAGATAGACCACGGGGTTGAGCAGCACGGCGATCTGCAGCCACTTCAGCGAGGAGAGCGTGGTCCACGGGTAGTAAACACAGCCGAGCAGCGTGAGCGGCAGCACCAGCAGCGAGAAGACGAGGTTGATCTGCCGCGGCTCGACGATCGTACCGAGCAGCAGCCCCATCGAGGCGCCGGCGAGCGCGCCCACCGGCACCATCGTGATCAGCAAGAGCGGGTGGCCCCAGTCCACGGTGGCGCCGCGGCCCGAGGCGATCCAGACGATCGGGATTACCAACAGACCGGAGAGCGCGCCCTGCAGCGCGCCGCTGATGATCTTGCACACCGCGACGACGGCGACCGGCGTGGGCGACATCGCCCGGTCTTCGATCTCGCGGCTGATGAACTCCTGTACCAGCGGCAGCGCGTTGTTGAAGATGCCCTGGAAGATCAGCGTGCTCGCCATCAGCCCCGGCAGCAGCACGGTGGCGAACTGGCCGCCGTTGCGCGTGCCGCCGATCCCCTGGCCAATGCGAGGGAAGACGTACGCGAAGACGAAGGCGAAGAGGAACGGCTGCATCGTGGTGCGCACGACGAACTCGGGAAAGCGCTGCCAACAGACGGCAAGGTCGCGCTCGATCAGCGCCAGCGCCGTCTGGAGCTGGCGTCGCACGGGCAAGGCCGGGACGGCCGGCGCAGCCTGCGCCATCGCCTGTTCCATTGTCGTCACTCGCGGTACTCCCTTCCCGTGAGCTTGAGGTAAACCGTCTCCAGCGTGGGCTCGGCGACGGCCAGGTCGCGCAGCTCGGCGCCGCCGTCCGCCACCGCCTCCACGAGCCGGCCGACCAGGCCGGGCGCCGCGCCGGCGTACACGTGCAGCACACCGCCGTCCGCCTGCACCTCGCCAACGCCTTCAACGCGCTGCATCGCTTGGGTGTGCCCAGAAGTTGTGGAAGCACGGTGCAGGGATGAGACGGAGGCGAGGCGTGGCGATGCAGTAGGGTAACGAGGAAAACAGAGCGACCGACCGTAGTGAGGACGGTCGGTCGCGCAGGAAGGGGCCGATGACTT
>DATGEL010000032.1 GCA_035310145.1 Dehalococcoidia bacterium | reverse complement strand
GATGTTAGGACTGGGGCTCGCCTCTTCCCACGCGCCGGGCATGTGGCGGCCGCCTTCCGAGTGGACGCACTTTCTCGAACGCATGCCGGATGAGATCAGGAACTCGCTGCCGCAGACGGCCCGGCAGGAGATCGCGTCGCTAGAGCTGCGGCAGGACTACTACCGCCGCATGCACGCCGCCTTCGCCACGCTGCGTGAGCAGGTGCAGACCTACCGCCCCGACGCGCTGATCCTGATCGGCGACGACCAGGGCGACATGTTCGACGCGGCCAACAATCCCACCTTCTCGATCTACACCGGCGAGGCGCCGATCTGGGGCCGCGATGTGCGCGACTTCATGAAGAAGCCCGCGGAGCGCCGCCGCATCGAGTGGCAGAACCACGTCGAGCTGTCGCGCTTTCTGCTCAAGGGGCTGATCAAGCGCGGCTTCGACCTGGCGAACGTGGCGAAGTTTGAGCCGCGCGGCAACCCCGAGCGCGGCGTCTCGCACATGGTCGCCAACCTCGCACCGGAGGCCGACCCCAGCTTGATGATCCCGCTCGTCTGCGTCTTCCTCAACGAGTACTACCCGCCGCTGCCCAGCGCCGAGCGCTGCGCCCAGCTCGGCGAGGCGATCCGCGACGTGCTGGCCGAGCGGCCGGAGCGCGTGGCGATCTACGCCTCCGGCGGTCTCTCGCACTACCCCGGCGAGTTCAACGCGGGCTGGATCGACCGTTCGTTGGACCACTGGATCCTCGAGCGGCTGGAGCGCAACGACCTGGACGCGCTCAAGCACCTGTTCACCTTCGACTCGGACAACCTGCGTTCGGGCACGGGCGAGGTGCGCGCCTGGATCAGCGTGGCGGCGGCGATGGCGCGGCCGGCGAAAGTGGTCGAGTACGTGCCGGCGCACTGCACCTTCACCGGCTGCGGCTTCGCCTACTGGCCGCCGGTGGAGAGCGCCGCGGTGGAAGCGGCGCAACTGGCCGCGGGCGCCCGCGCCTGATGCGGCGAACGGGCGCCATGGCCTCTGCACTCGTCAGCGGCGCCGGCTCGCCGTCCGGCGCCGCCCTAGCTGAGGATGCGCACGACGCCCTGCGTGCCGTCGACCGTGATCCGGGCGCCGTCCGGGATCACGCGCGTCCCGACCACGGTTGCCGTGACGCAGGGCAGCCCGTACTCGCGCGCCAGCACGGCGCAGTGCGAGAGCTGCCCGCCCGAATCGGCGACGATGCCGCCCAGGCCGGCGAAAAGCGGTGTCCAGGCGGGCGTGGTCATGTCGCAGATGAGGATGTCGCCGTCCTGGATGCGATCGGTCTCGGCCAGGGTGCGCACCACGCGCGCCGTGCCGGTGACCGTGCCGCGCGAGGCGCCCGTGCCCTTCACAACCTTCGGGTCGCGCGAAGGTTCGCCCGGCACGCCGAAGAAGTCGGACCAGAACGGATCGAGCGGCGCCGGCGGCGGCTGCGTGCCGAGGAAGGGCGGCGGCACATACGCCTGCCAGCGCTCCATCTCGGCCCGCCGTTCAGCCACGGCCGCCGTGCGCGGGCCGCGGTCGCCGCCGAGGAAGGCGCCGATCTCGTCGAGCTGCAGATAGACGATGTCGCGCGGCTGGGCGAGCACGCCCGCCGCCGTCATGCGCCGCCCCACCTCCAAGAACGGCTGGCGCAGCAGCGCCCGGTACTTTTGATCGATGTAGAAGTTGTGGTTCTCCTGCATCTTCGGGTACTGCTTGACCACGTCGTAGAGGAAGTTGAACTCGGCCAGCTTCTCCGGCTCGCCGGCGAGTTTCGCGCGGCACTCGGCGGCCCTGGCCTCCGCCCGTTCCGCGCCGCGCCGCTGCTCCTCTTCCGGGTCGGTGTTGCTGCGCAGCAGCATGCGCGCGTTCTCCAGCGCCCGCAGCGGCTCTTCAACCCACGAGGGCTCGGTGACGTCAAGGCTGCCCGTGCGCCAGCCGTAGACGCGCGTGTAGCGCTCCAGGTCGGCGAGGAAGGCGCGGCCGGCGTCCGACTGCTGCAGGCGGGTGTGCGCCTCGGCCACGGGCAGCGAGCGGAGGGTCTCCTGCACGGCGGGGGCGGCCGCATGCACGAGCCGCCAGAGCGTGCTGCTCGACTCGACGGACATGTTGTGCCCGCCCTGCATCATCTCGTAGGCGTCGAGCGAGGGCAGCCCCAGCAGGCGGGCGCAGCCCTCTTTGAACACCGCGGCGAGGTAGAAGCCGGGCATCAACTGGAAGTGGATCACCCACATACGCTTGTCGATGCCGACGGCCCACTCGATCAGCGCGGCCAGCTCGGCGTCCGTGGCCTTCGCGTAGTCGAACTCCAGCAGCCGCTGGTTGGCCGCCTCGACCTCGGGCTGCCACTCGTCCAGCCAGCGCTGGTAGATGGTGTAGCCGTGCTCCTTGATCGCGGCCTGCATGCGCTCCTCGGCCATGGGCGCCAGCTCGGGCGCCGGGATCATCGCCATGTAGCCGAAGGTGTTGATCCGGCGCGCGCGGATGCCGCGGATCGGCGTGCCCATGCCGATCAAGCCCTGCTCCATGCCGGGCAGCAGACAGGTCTCTGCCAGTTCCATGCCCAGCGGGCTGATCGGGCCGGGGAAGTGGGTGTTGCTCCATTGCCAGAGCTGTTGCTCATCGTCGGGAGACTGCCAGCCGACGGGGAAATCCGCGGGCGCGGGAATCGGGGTCGGTTGCGGCATGGTGGTCATGCTGTTCTCCCGTTGGTCGTGGGCTGGCCGCCGCGGCCGCGATTTCCACGGCACAATACACTGTTTCGGCCAGGCGTGATAAGTGCGGTTGCCGACAAAGATCCGCGGGCGCCGCGCACCGCGCTCGTGTCTTGGCCACAAAGCGCCGCACGCCCGCTGCCGGAGCGCGTGGCGAGCGGCCGGCGCGGAGAGATTCCAGGAGTCTCAAGAATCTCAGGAGACGGAAGGTGACAATGCGGGCCGCCGAGTCAACGGAGCCGGGTGTTCCGCCCAGCATCGCGAACTTCGCCTGGGTCGAGGGTGGCCGGGTGGCGCGCGGGCAGCAGCCGGCGCTGGCGCTTGCCGCCTACCGCGAGCTGCAGGACGCCGGCCTGACGAGCGTGCTCTCGCTGCGCGCCGCACGCGAGTACCTTGAGGACGAGCGCCATCGCTACGACGTGGCCGACGAACGCGCCCTCTGCGCGGCGCTGGGCCTGCGCTTCCAGCACATCGCCTGTACCGACTTCCAGGCGCCCCGGCCCAGCGCCGTGGTCAAGGCGCTCGCAATCCTGCACGCCGAGGTCGAGCAGGGTCACGCTGTTTTCGTGCACTGCCTGGCGGGCGTGGGGCGCACCGGCGTGGTCTGCGGCGCCTGGCAGATGCTGCGCGGCGGCAGCGGCACGGAGGCCCTGCGCCAGTTCGCCTGGCACGCCGACCGGGCGCGCACGCTCCGCGCGCCGCAACGGCCGGCTGACCAGTATCTGGACCGGATCGGCGCCCACGAGCAAGCCTGGGTGCTGCTCACCATCGCGCGGGCGCTTGAGGCAGCGGATGAACTGCCGCCGGACGGCATACAGCCGCGGCGGCCGGTGCGGGCGTCGCACTGGCGGCAGCGGTTCCGAGACCAGATCGAGCGGCGCCTGGGGCGCGAGTCCGGCCTGATCCAGTTCGGCAGGCAGGCAACACACGTTTCCACGCCCGCGGCGACGGCAGGCAGGCGTATGGCGACGAACCGGCAGGGAGGCGAGCGATGAAGCGCAGCCAGGACCGGATCCTGACCACCCACGTCGGCAGCCTGGCACGGCCGAAACCGCTGTTGGATCAGCTGCGGGCGGCGGCGAACGGCGGCGAGCCGGAGGCACAGACCCTCGCCGCGACCGTCAAAACCACCGTCGCCGAGACGGTGCGCGGGCAGGCCGAGGCGGGCATCGACATTCTCACCGACGGCGAGATGTCGAAGTCGAGCTTCATCGGCTACATCCGCGGCCGGCTGGACGGCTTCGAAGTGACCGAGCCGCCGCCGGGACCGCCGCCGGCGCGCGGCGGCAAGGCGGAGCGCGCCGCCTTCCCCGAGTATTACGAGCAGTACGCGAAGGCGCTGCGGGCGCGCGAGTACGCCGTACCCTTCCCGGAGCCGCCGCTGGTCTGCCGCGGTCCGGTGCGCTACCGGCCGCAGGCGGTGCAGACGGACATCGCCAACCTGAAGGCGGCGCTGCAGGGCGTGAAGTATGAAGAGGTCTTTATGCCCGCCGTGACGCCGCGCACGCAGATCAAGAACGAGTACTACAAGACGGACGAGGAGTTCCGCCTGGCCTACGCCGAAGCGCTGCGCGAGGAGTACCGCACGATTCTGGACGCCGGCTTCCTGTTGCAGATCGACGACCCGGCCTTCGCCACGCAGTTCGGCGACGATCCGGCGCAGCCGCTGGAGCAGCGCCGGCGCGCGGCCGAGCAGTTCGCCGAGCTGTTCAACTACGCCGTGCGCGGGCTGCCGCAGGACCGCGTCCGCTTCCACTCCTGCTACGGCACCAACATCGCGCCGCGCGTCTACGAGGCGCCGCTGGGCGAGTTGGTGGACCTGCTGCTGAAGGTCAACGCCGGCGCCTACTCGATCGAGGCGTGCAACCCGCGCCACGCGGCCGACTGGCACGTGTGGGAGCGGGTGAAGCTGCCGGAGGGCAGAGTCATCATCCCCGGCTTCATCAGCCACACAACCACGCTGGTGGAGCATCCGGCCTGGATCGCGGACATGATCGTGAGCTACGCCGGCGTGGTTGGGCGCGAGAACCTGATCGCCGGCGCCGACTGCGGCTTCTCTTCGCTGGCGATGTACACGCCGGAGATCCTGCCCTCGGTGGTCTGGGCGAAGTTCCGCTCGCTCGCCGAAGGCGCCGCCCTGGCTTCGAAGCGGCTGTACGGCTGAGAAACATCGGCGCGGGCCGAGTCGTGCATCGCTCTCAAGAAGCTTCGGCCCTGCGTCGTTATCCACAAGGGCGACGCCGCCGTGGCCCATTTTGAGCCGATCGATCGTTAGACCACTGCCAGAGCGCGCGGTCTCGATTCCTCAGGCCCACTGAGCACCGGTCGGCGAGACGACGGCATGTGCGCAGGTATGCGAGATAGAAGTCGATTGTGGGGTTGGCGTCGCGTAATTACTCACCTACCCCGCCCGGTTGGGCGTGGCGAAGGACGAGGTGGGAGTTGCTTCGACTTGTTGACCGCAGGATGCTCGGCGAATGGGAGTCCGCTCACAGAACAGGGCCAACCTGGCACGCCGATGGTCCGTTCTCGCCGTGCAACATCCTCGCCAGACGGGTAGGTGAGCAGTTACGGCGTCGCTAATGCCGAGCGATTCGAGTGCTCGAAAGTCAATCACCGTGTATCGTTCAGGATCAATTGCGGTCAAAATTGCTGAGGCTACCGGCACCTGCATCCCGCCAAGACCGACGAGTACTGCAACCGCGGCTCATCGTCCGGCGGCGCGTAGAAGGCAAGCGCAATTGCGCCGCCAAAGGCGTGGGGAATGCCGCATGCGGCCAGCGCCGTATGCACCTGGATAAGCTCGTCTGGTATGAGAGAGGTCACGGCTTCGTTAGTCGCTCGATGCCTCCCTTACGCAGCATGAGGCGCTCGGTTTCCGGATGCGTCACTGGCAGCGACGCGGGTATCCTCTCGGTCTGCGCCAGGAGTTCGTAGAGCGCTTCGCCACGGACCTGCTCGGAGGCGGTGCGCCAGAACTCGATATCTTCCTCGTCGCGCTCGAGCGAGCGGCCGACCAGCCGGTGGCGCAATTCTTCGGCAGTGGGCGTGCGTGGGTGCGGTTCACCCTTCTTCTCCATACCCGCAGCATACGCCGCGGCGGGGTGCGCTACACCTTTGCCGGCTGCCTGGAGGCGATGCGGGCGCCTTCGACCAGCGCTTCCAGCTTCGCCCACATGATCGACGGGTGCTGGCGCTGGATGCGGTTGTTCTGCGCGAAGCCGCAGTCGGTGCTGGCGATCAGGTTCTCGCGCCCGAGGAGGTTGGCGAAGCGCGTGATGCGCTGCGCCACCAGCTCCGGGTGCTCGACGTGGCTCACCGCGTGGCTGACCACGCCCGGAATCAGGATCTTGCCCGCGGGCAGCTTCGTCTCCTGCCAGACCACCCACTCCCACTCGTGGCGCGGGTTGGCCGCCTCGATCGAGAAGGCGCCGGCATTGATGCGCAACAGCAGGTCCACGATCTCGCGCAGCGGCACGTCGCTCATGTGCGGGCCGGGCCAGCTGCCCCAGCAGAGGTGGTAGCGCACGCGGTCCTCGGGGATGCCGCGCAGCCCGTGGTTCAGCGCCGCCACGTTCATCGCCACCCAACTGCGGTAGTTCTTGCCTTCAGCCTTCACCTGGTCGTAGAGGTTGGTGAGAATCGCGTCGTCCACCTGCACGATCAGGCCCGCATCGGCGATCGTCTGGTACTCCTCGTGCATCGCCTCGGCCACGGCGAAGAGGAATTCTTCTTCGGACTGGTAATACTCGTTGCCGTAGTCCACGCCGATGCTGCACGGCGCGACGACGGGCAGGAACGCCTCTTCGACCTGCACGTTTGCCAGCGCCGCCTTGAAGTTGCTCACATCGCGCCGCATCGCCGCGCGGCCCGCCTCGGTGTACGTAATCGGCCCGACGCAGACGGGGACCTGCGTGGTGTCCGGCCGCTGGCCGCCGCCGAGGCCGGCGCCGTAGAGGTCGTAGAACTCGCGGAAGCGCCCCTCGCGGTCGGCGCCCATGAAGCCGACGGCGCGGCGGGGGGAGGTGCGGTACTCGAAGCCGCCGAGCCGCTGGAAGACGTAGCCGGTCCAACCGGACTTGCCGTACTCGCCGTCGCTGATCACGTCGATACCGGTCTCGGCCTGCTTGCGCACGACCTCGGCCACGTCGCGGCGCAGCTCGGCCTCGAACGCCTGCTGGTCGATCGGCTGGCCGGCGCTCAGCGCCTGCATGTACTCCTGGATCTTCGCGGGCCGGATCAGGCTGCCCACGTGCGTCGTCAGGAACCGCTCGCCGCTGCGCTTCACCGTCTCGCCTCCCCGCGCCCTCATTCGTCGTCGCTGCGGCCAGTGATACGCCAGCGGCCGGCGCAGATGCTTCGGCGCGGGCCGCCAAAGCTCGCCCGTGCCTCTTCGTGCGGCGCCACCAAACGGTGCTCAGCGGCCTTTGAATTCGGGCTTGCGCTTTTCGATGAAGGCGGCGGCGGACTCGTGAAAGTCCTCGGTTAAGTGCAGGGAGAGCGGCTGGGTGTAGAGGCGGGTCTGGCGCTGCAGCTCGTGCACAAACCAGCGGATCATGCGCACGTTGGCGCGCACGGAGAGCGGCGGGTTCTCCATGATCTGCGCCGCCAGCCGCTCCGCAGCAGGAATCAGATCCTCGGCCGGCACGACGGCGTTGATCATGCCCTGCGCCAGCGCCTCCTCGGCCGTGAACATCCGCCCCGTCAGCGCGATCTCGTTGGCGAAACGGCTGCCCG
>DATGEL010000031.1 GCA_035310145.1 Dehalococcoidia bacterium | reverse complement strand
GGCGGCCGCGGCAGCAGATGCGGCCGGTGCCGCACTGGCCGCCGCTGCCGCTGAGGCGGCGGGGGCGGCGCTGTTGGTCGTCGTCTTCGCCGCCTTGTTGTTGTTGCTGCTGCCGCAGGCGGCGAGGAAGAGGGCCGTCATGCCCGCGCCGCCCGCGCCCAGCGCGCGCCGGCGGCTGACCCGTCCCTCCCTTACTCGCTGCCAATAGGTATCCGTCCAGAGGTCGCTCATGGTGCCTCCTCCTCGTTCGTGGCCACCACGCTTCCCGAACGGCGCCGCGCCCGTCAGGGCTTGCTGCCCGCGCGGCGTCTCGGCCAACCACCTTGATAAGCTAGACAGCGAATCGGTTGGAATGCGCCTCCTCTCATCCTGCCGCCGAAGACCGGACGGCGCGCCGCATAGCCGCAGCGGCGCGGCAAGGCTTCACCGGCTGATCCAGACGAGCGGCCACCGCGGAATGGCGCCCGCTCATCGCATCCGGCCGAGGGCGCGAAACCGTTTTCGCGCCCTCGGTGCGAAGAGTATAGTCCGCTTTGTGCGTAACGCCAGCACCGAACGACCTTCAATTTCTTCGCAGAACGGCAACCGCCCGGCAACCCCGTGCGAATGCGCCACGCCGCCCGTCGCAACACGCTTCAGCCGCCGGGCGTCTCGGGCCGGATGCGTGCCGCGCCCAGCGCGCCGGAGGTGGAAACGCAGAACGGCACGCAGTAGGTCAGCCCCATCTTCAGCAGGATCTGCTGGGAAAAGCCGTGGCCGAGGATGAAGTTGCCCTGGTTGATCGCCGTGAGCACGGTGCCGACGATCGCGGCCGTGGCCAGCGATCGCTTCCAGACCGCCGGATGCTGGATCACGTGCTGGCCGCAGCGCAGGTCGCCGCCGCGCAGGCGGAATCCCGGCCGCAGCACGCGCCCGCACTGCCCGCAGCGGGGCAAGGCGACCGTCTGGATCGCTTCGGACGGCTCCTCCATCGCCTCAGTCCGCGGCGGAGCGCCGGGCCGTCGCCGGCGGCAGGCGCAGAAAATCCCAGCCCGCGCCGGTTCGCTGCTCCAGCCAGGGGCGCACGGCGGCCGCCTTGCGCTCTTCGATGTCCACGCCGAGGCCGTCGGCCAGGCGCGTCATGAAGTTGAACAGACAGGCGACCGCGACCACGTCCAGCACCTGCTCCTCGGAGAGGCCGGTCCCGCGCAGGCCGTCCAGATCGGCCGCGGTCATGCTCCAGGGCTCGCGCGTGAGCTTGCGGGCGTAGGCGGCCATGGCGCGCTCGCGTGGGCCGAGCGCCGGGTCGTCCTCGTTGTGGATGGCGTGGTTGGCGAGCGCGTCGTCGCCGGCTTCATGACGGAGCAACGCCCCGTGCGAGATCGTTCAGTAGCGGCAGCGGTTGCAGGTCGAAACGGTGGTGGCGATCAGCTCTTCCTGCACGCGCGTCAGCGTACTGCCGCCGAAGGTCACGGTGCGGCTGAGCTGGGCCACGGCGCGCAGCATCGGCGGGTCGATGCTCATGCAGCGCATGATGTTGGCCTGCGCCCAGGGATCGTCCGGCGGCAGCTCGACCTCACGAATCCAGGACATGCGGCCCTCCGGCGCCGGGGTATTAGGTGCTCATTGCCGCGGTGTTGTCACCGAGTCTACACCGCATGGGCGGTGTGCGGCGGATCGGCCTGCGCACGTGTGAGCGGCCGTACAGATCGGGCCAGCCGCCCGTGAGCGCCGAAACCCGATCCGCCTGCCTGCCACGCTACGATCGCCGCACTCGGCATGCCAGTGGGTGGCGCGGCGTGGTGGTGGAGGGGTGATGGACACGCGTGCATCGGCAGCGGCAGTGAGATCGGGCCGGGGCGGCGGGCCGAGCGTCCATACGGCCGGCACAGTCCTGGCAGCGCTCGGCCTGCTGGCCGCGGCGTGCAGTTCCGGAGCTCACGGAAAGTCCGCGGCGCAAGCGGGAGGCGGCGCGGCTCCCAGCGCGGGCGGGGCCGCACTCGCCGGCTCTGTTTGGCCGGCGTTCGAAGGCGATGCGCGCCACGGCGCCGCGGCGAGCGTGGCCGGCCCGCGCCACGGCGACGTGCGCTGGACGCGCAAGCTGGAGGGTGCGGTGACACCGGGCGCCGTCGTCGGCCCGGACGGCACGATCTACGCGGCGAGCAACGGCGGCGTGCTGCACGCGCTCGACCCGCGGAGCGGCGCCGACCGCTGGAGCTTTGACGGCGGCGGCAGCTACGGCAGCGACCTCTCCACCGCGCCGGCCGTGCTGAGCGACGGCTCGGTACTCTGGCCGGGGCCGCACGACACGCTCTTCGCGCTCGACGCCGCCGGCAGGCTGCGCTGGCAGCGACGCTTCGAGAGCTTCGTGCTCTCGCCGCTCGTCGGCGCGGGCGGCCGCCTCTACATCATGGAGATGAACGGCCGCCTGCATGCCTTCGATCTCTTGGCCGATGGCCTGCGCGAGCGCTGGGTCAGCAGCCTGGGCACGCACGACACGAGCTTCGGCAGCCCGGCGCTGGGCGACGACGGCACGATCTACACGACGATCGGCAACCGCATCGTGGCGCTGCGTGACGACGGCCGCCACGCCACGATCCTCTGGCACTTCGACATCCACAGCGGCACGGAGGTGTCGCCCGCGGTCAGCCGCGAGGGCGTCGCCGTCTTCGGCACGAACGACGCGTTCGAGTACGGTCTGGGACGCGACGGCCGCGTGCGCTGGCGCTACCCACGCAACAGCCTCTCCTACTCCTCGCCGGTCGTGACGGCCGACGGCCTCGCCTACTTCGGCGACCACAACGGCTTCATGAACGTGGTGCACGCGGCAGACGGCAGCCTGGTGGCGCGCTACCAGGGCGGCGATGAAGTTTGGACGGCCGCGGCCGTGGATCGCGACCGCAACGCCTATTTCGGGACGAAGGGCGGCCACGTGCTCGGCTACAGCTTCGCCGGCACGAAGCTGTTCGACGTCGACACCGGCGGTACGGTGGACAGCTATCCGGCGCTCACGGCCGACGGCACGCTGCTGGTCGGCTCGGCCAGCGGCACGCTCTACGCGATCCACGGCTAACAGATGGTCTCTAAACCGGCGGCCAGATGCCGTGGAACGCTCAGGAACGGGTCCGCAGGCCGGTTTTGAAACCATGTCCAAGGTATGGTTTCAAGACCGGCGAGCCGGCGCCATCGGCACGCGCATGCTGTTCGCGCAACCGGTGTGGCATGGCCCCGCCGCGCGGCGTCAGCCGGCCACGACCCACCTGGCAGGTCACGGACTCTCGCGACATCGACCGCCGCGGCCCGCGCCGGTTCAATGAGCAGCTCCATTTATACCGCTATTCCGGCATGGCGACGTCGCTGCCGGGGCTGGTCACGACGCGTACCTGGCATACAGTTCGGGAAGCACATGCGGGAGGTTGCCGACCTCCTGGATGTTGTGCAGCCGCCACGCCGCCAGCATCGCCGCGCGCCGGCGGCGCACCCAGCGGCTGAGCGGCCGCAGAACGGGCGCAGACGCGCCCACGATCTGGCGGACGCGGTAGCCCATCCCTTCGGGCCGCTCCTCCCAATCCTCATCCATGCTCACGACGAGCGCGCCGAGCCGGCGAAGCTCCAGGCGAAAGCCGCTCCGATCGAGCTTCGGCACGTCGAAGACGAGATCTTGCAGATACTCCGGCCTCGCCTGGAAGGCCTCCACGATGTGAAACCGGCAACCCGGCCCAAACGGCCCCAGCACCTCGAAGCGGATATGGTCCAGGGGATGCCAGCAGCGGTAGACGATGCAGCGTTGCCCGTGCCACTCGATCTCGCGTCCCATATGTTCGAGCATCCAGAGCAACATCTCCGGCTTCACGCCCGGAAGCGGCGCATGCTCAATCGTCTGCTCCAGCCTGCCGTCGTCCAGCTCGCGCACGCCGATCCGCGCGCTCGCGGTGTCGCGCATCGTCCAGTCGAAGGGAAGCGGCTCCGGAATCTTCCACCTGGCCACCCCTGCGCCTCCTGATGGCGCACCGTCCGTCGTCAGCGACGGGCCGGCAAGCGCTCGTTCCAGATGCTGCGAACCTCCGTGGCCACGGTGCCCGCCTGCCGCAGGCCGGCGGCCGCCGTTGGTGCCAGGCGGCTGAGGTCGAATGGGTCGGTGCCCCTTGCCGCTGCCGATTCGGCATCCGGTGAGATGATAACTACCCGGCTCCCCCTGGAACGCAGCAGCTCGATCTGCTGTGTCAGCTGCGGCCCGCTGCCCAGCGTCACTGCCACGATCAGCCCGTAGCCGGCGGCACCATCCAGGTTGGGCCAACATCCTCCGGGGCAAGGCCCGCCGACGAATCCGTCCATGTAGCGCCGGTCGCCGATCGCGATCGGCGCCACTCGCCCCGGGGCCGCCGTGCTCGCGGCTAGGGCCTGCTCAATCGGCACGCCCTGGGTGCTGTCGAAGAACCGCATCGTGCCGTCCGCGACATCGCCTGCTGCAACCTTGAGGGGCTGGCCCGGCCATTCGTGGACGAGCCCCCCAAGGTCAGTCTCGATGAAGCGGAGCTGCGTATCTTCTGACAGCGCCTTCGCGGCTGCCAGCGCTCGTTTGCCGACCTCGATGCGCAGGGCCGGCGTCACCTCGGGCGCTCCATTGATTAGTTGGACCGTCTGTTGAAAATACGCCGGGTCATAGCCTGGGTCACCGTGTGCCACGCTTGGGCTGTTCGGGTCCGCCAGCAGCGCAGCATACAATGTGTCTACCGACTCGCCGGCGCGGATCTGCGAGCCGAGCACGGCGCCGGCCGATGTCCCGACGACGAGATCCGCCTGGGTCAGATCGATGCCCGCATCACGCAGCCCCTTCAGCAGACCAAGCTCGAAGGCACGACCGGTCGGTCCGCCGCCGCCGAGCACGAGTGCTCGCCGCACGTTGGGGCTGGGAGAGGGCGCGGTGCGGGCAGCGGGAGTCGCGCCCCCGCAGGCCGGCAGCAGCAGAGCCAGCGCCGCGCCGAGCACCACAGAGCGCACGGTGAGACCCAGCGGGCGCCCGCTCCTCAGGGCGAGCGCGAACCGTGGATTCATCATGAAGGTTTCCTTTCCAGCCGCCAGGCGTGCGGGGTCTGTGCGCAAGCTCGTCCCGATCGTCGCGGGTGCACTCGGATCCACGTCCCCGCCTGCCCGCCGTGCGCACAAGGAGGACGAGGGCAGCATCGTGCCCGATCGCCGCTGGGGCATCGGGAGTTCACCCCATTTGTTGGCTGAGCGAGGCAGAGTCCGGGCTGAGATCAGGCGCGGAGCAGGTCATGCTCGAGCGCGAACATCGTGGCCGAGGCGCGCGTTGAGACGCCGATCTTGGCGTACACGTTCTGCACGTGGTGGTCGGCCGTCTTCGGCGAGATCACGAGCTGCTGGGCGATCGCGCGGGTTGAGCAGCCGCGCGCCACCAGCCGCAGCACCTCGACCTCGCGGTCGGTCAGACCGTGGGGCCGGGCGCGGCGCGGTCTCAGCGAACGGTGCCCGGCCGCGGAGAGGACCACGTCGACCGCGTCTCCGTCCAGGCGGCCTGCCCGCGCTTCGGCGATCAAGCGAGCGGCGGCGGTTTCGGCCGGCAGGGCCGGACGGTGGGGCCGGTCCTGAGTAAGCGCCTGAAAAACGTCGGCCGCGGCGAGGATGCGGGCGGCCAGGGGGATCGCGGCCGAGCGAGCCTGGCGGTGATAACCCGAACCATCTTGCCGTTCGTGGTGCATGCCGGCGATGGAGGCCAGCGGTGCGAGCAATGGCGAGCGGGCCAGGATGCGCTCGCTGTGGTACGCATGCAGCCGCACCCGCTCCCAATCGGCGGTGGTTAACGGTCCGCGGCGCTCCCAGGCGCTGTTTGGGACGCCGGCGCGGCCGAGGTCGTGGAGCAGGGCGGCGCGCCGGAGCACCACGGCCTCGGCCGCGCCCAGCTTGAGTCCGCGCGCCGCGCCTTCTGCAAGTTCAGCCACGCCGGCCGCGTGTCCGGGCGTATAGGGGGTCTTCAGGTCGACGACATCGCCGAACGCCCTGGCCACCTCGTCCAAGCCGTCGTGGGGGATCGTGTCCTGGGGTGAGGGCTCGGCCGCCAATACCGCTTGCCAGACGTCGCCGGCCGCGATCTCCTCCAGCAGTTCGGGGCCGTGGCGGACGAAGGCGGCCGTCAGCGCAGGGTCGAGCTGGCCGCCCGCTCGTCGGCGGAGCGCGGCGAGGGTCGCATCTCGGCCTCCCAGACGTTCGAGCAACACCGCGTGCGTGGCGACCTGCGCGAAGCGGGCCGGCAGCGCGATCGCCTCCCCGCGCAGACCCTGCGGCGCGCCCCGGCCGTCCCAGCGCTCGAACACCTCGTGCAGGCCGCGCTGGACAGCGGCGGAGAGGCCCAATCGGCGAGCCATCGTGCTCGCCACCTCGCAGTCGGCAGTCTTGACCTGCCGTTGAGCTGCCGGGTGGGCCAGGGCGATGGCGAGCTGCCGGGCGCGCCTGAGCGGCGGCTGGCCGCGGCCAGCATGGGAGAAGACGAAGCTGAGCGCCTCGCGTGGCTCGCCCCAATCCAGCCGGGCGCCGCCAGACCGCAGGCTGATGTCGTCCCCGCCGGCCAGGAACGCCTGCTCGTGGGCGGGTGCGGTGCAGCCGACGTACCTGAGCAGGGTCGTGTAGTAGACGTCGGCGGCTGTGCGCTCGTCGAGTCCGACGCGACGAGCCAGGGCCGTAGCGAGCAGGCAGCCGCGCATCGCCGCCTCGGGTGGGTTGCCCATCCCGAGGTCGGTGACCAGCGAGAGCGCCGCCAGCAGGTCGGCGCATCGCAACCGCGCCTCGGTCGAGCGCTCCCCGTCCATGCGGCACCCTTTGCCACCGACAGTGTACTCGGCCACGGTCAGCACCGGGGGATGCTCCCGGCCGGCGAACGACGCCGACAGCAGCCTCCGCCGCGGCTCAGCGGGGACGGACTACCATCACCAGCGGCGGACCACCGGTCCGGCCTTCGAGCGTCTGGTGTTCCTGACTGACGAACGCTCTTCGTGAATGCGAACCCCACTGCCGAGAGCGACAGGCAAGAAGCGATCTGCGCATTGTGCAGCGCGCGGTTTTCCGGATTGGGAGCCGTCTATCCCACCGTCTCCGTGCCCTGCATCGCCGGCAGGTCGGCGTGCATCAGGTAGCGGACGCGCAGCAGCGCCACGTCGACCATGCCATGAGTTACACTTAGAACAGTTACGCTGAGCGGATCGGTGTGTCTGCGGCAGCGGAGGTGCGAGCATGCATGCAACCATCCTAGACACGGCACTGATCGCCGCCGACGAAGATGAACGTTTTGCGATGGAGCGACTTGATCGGCTAATGGCGGGTGCAGCCGTGCACTCTCTGTCGCTAACAGGCCCCGACGGCGATCCAGTGCCGGTGCCGCCTGCACTGCTGCGCCTGCTCCGCGAAACGGCACACCAGCTCGCCCAGGGCAACGCGGTAGCGGTCGTCGCCAGCGGCAAGTCGTTGACCACAAGTCAGACCGCCGCGTTACTCGGTGTCTCCAGACCCTACCTGGTTCGACTGCTCGATCGAGGCGATCTGCCTTCTCACCGCGTCGGCAGCCATCGGCGCATCCGCCTCGACGACCTGCTGACCTACAAGCGGGCGTGGGCTGCCCGTCGCGAGCGCGCCCTTGACGAACTCACGGCGCTTAGCGACGAATACGGGTTATATGACGCCAGCGTGGCTCCAGCGCATTCGTGACGTTCCCGCCGCTGGTCGCCGTCCTCGATGCCTGCGTCCTTGTTCCCGCCGCCCTGCGAGACACGCTGCTGCGTGCGTTTCAGGCCGAACTGTACCGGGCGCATTGGAGCGACCAGATCCTGAATGAGGTCGAGCGCACGCTCGCCGGCAGCTTCACGTCGGCGCCGCGGGCACGTTCGCTCATCGAACGCATTCGCGCCGAGTTTCCCGATGCGATCGTGCCAGCCCAGCGCATTCGCCGCCTGCTGCCCACGATGACGAACCAGCCGAAGGATCGGCATGTGCTGGCCGCGGCCGTTGCGTCAGCCGCTGGCAGCATCGTCACCAGCAACCTGCGAGACTTCCCCACGCAGGCGCTCGCACCTCACGAGATCCAGGCGCAATCGCCGGACGAGTTCCTGCTGGCCTTGTGTGAAACACAACGCATAGCGTTGGCCGCGATCATTCGTCGGCAAGCCGCTGCACTGGTCCGGCCTCCGACCACGCCAGACCGCGTGATCGAGAACCTGGCAGGGCAGGCGCCGGGCTTTGCCGCGCTGATGCGCGAAACGCTGCGCCTGCCCTGAGCGAGCCGTTTAGCCCACGGTCTCCGTGCCCTGCATCGCGGGCAGATCGGGGTTCATGATGTAGCGGATGCGCGGCAGTGTCACGTCGGCCACGGCGTACGTCGCGGAGACGGCGTAAACCGGGTCCACGCCCTCGGCGCGCCAGGCTGCGCGGTCGAAGCCGTGCAGGTGCGGGCGGCCGCGCTCCGCCTTGTGAAAGGTGAACTCCGGGTCCACCTGCACGAGGCGCGGCTTGACGCCGTCCGCCAGCGGCACGCGCGCCAGGTGCATGCTCGCCGTGTACTGCACGTCGGCGCCGGAGATCGGCTGCGGGTCCACCAGCTCCACGCGCAGGATCTCGCTGCCGCCGGCCTGCACAGTCGCCAGCACACGGTCGTGCAGATGCCGCAGCCTGACGTCGCCCTGCCGGCAGGGAAAGCCCCAGCGCCTGCTCAGCCACTCGCCGGCCCGCGCCGAGTCGCAGTAAGCCGCCGTTGGCCAGCCGCGCGGGCGCACGCCCGCGCGGCTGCCGATGCGCACCTGCGCCAGCGTGAACGGCCCCGCCTCGCTCTCCGGGCAGTGCCACACCCAGAAGGTCATCGTCGGCGGGATCGTCGGGTGCAGCGCCTGCGGCAGGATCGCGAGCATCTCGCCGCTGGCGATCTCGTACATGACGTGCAGGATCTCGGCGCCGCGCAGCTCGGCGGGCTGCGTTTTCAGGTCCGCCAGCTCGGGCGCCTGGGCGAGCAACGGGGAAACGTCGCGCACGCCGGAGAGCGGCATCAGCGCACCCCCGCCGCGGCGCCCTGGCCGCGCTTCGCCTGCGCCGCCGGGCAGTCCGGGTCGAACTGCGGCATCACTTCGCTGGCGAAGAGGCGCATGCTGGCCAGCACCTGGTCTTGAGGCACCGTCTCCAGGCAGTTGAGCAGGAAGTTGATGCGGTCCACGCCGACCGACTCCCATTTCCTGATCTGGTCGGCGATGCGGTCGGGGTTGCCGATCGCCAGGCCCTCCGGCGCGCCGCTGGGGTCGCCGGGGCCGGACGCTTCCTGGCGCAGCGAGGGCAACAGGCCGAGCGAGGGATAGGACGCCGCCGGATACGCCTCGCGCGCGGCCAGAAGCTGTGCCGCCATGTACTGGAAGGTGCCGGAGAGGCGCCGACCGGTTTTCACGCCCTCTTCCAGGTCTTCGTGACAGAAGAGGAAGTTGACCGTGTTCACCTGGTTGTTGACGAACTCGCCGACCGGCTCGCAGACGGCGATGCGGCGGCGGTACTCGTTGACCTTGTGCTCCTGCTCCGCGAAGCCGCCGAAGGTGAGACCCAGGCTGCCCATGCCGCGGTCGGCGGCGTCCAGCTCGGTGCCGGGACTGGTGACGGCCACCCACATCGGCGGGTGCGGCTTCTGCACGGGCTTGGGCAGCACGGCGCGCTCGGGCATGGAGAAGGCGCGGCCTTGATAACCGAACCGCTCCTGCGTCCACATCTTCGGAATCGTGCGCGTGAACTCGTCCCAGGTCTTCTTGGTCTCATCGGGGCTGGCCTGAAAGCCGCCAAGCTCGGTCCACGTCGCCGAGCGGCCGGTGCCGAACTCCAGCCGGCCGTTCGAGACGATATCGAGCACAGCGGCGCGCTCGGCCAGGCGCACGGGATGGTTGAACTGCGGCACGCAGACGGCGATGCCGTGGCCCACGCGGATCTTCTTCGTGGACATGGCGCAGGCGGTGAGGAAGATCTCCGGCGCGGAGCAGTGGCTGTACTCTTCGAGAAAGTGGTGCTCGACCGCCCAGACCTGGTCGAAGCCCAGCTCGTCGGCCAGGCGCACCTGCTCCAGGCAGCGGTCGTAGACGGTCTTCTCGGCGCCATTCTCCCACGGCCGCGGCACCGAGATCTCGTAGAAGATACCGAACTTCACGGCGAACCCTCCTGCGTGGTCCTGCGGATTCGACCATCCGGGCACCCGCCGCGCGGCCGGATCCGCGAGGCAAGCGCCTGTTTGCACAGTAGCAGAAACGCGCCGGCCGTGCGCCGTTGTCCAGATGGACGCAGCGCCTCATGCTGAGCGGGCGTTCCGAACTCCGCCGCACCGGAGCGTGTTACACTGTGAATGTCACGTACCTTCCCCATGCACGTCGCCGCATGCGGTCGCGGCGTGTGAACGAAGCCGATGTTGAAGAGGTGCTGGCCAGCTTCCATACCAGCTATCCAGCCGAGCCGCTGCCAAACGACCCTTTTGGCGCAACCGTGTTCGTTGGAACCATCGCCGGGCGTGAGTTGAAAGTATACGTGCAGAATGAGAGCAACCCGCCTTTAGTGCGAACGGTCGCCTGGAGAGACGAGCGATGAGCCAGTTTCCGCGCGTCGAGTATCTCAAAGACATCGACATCCTGTTCATCGAACTTGGAGATGCCGCCATAGAAAAGACCGTGGACGGCGGTGATGTATGGCGCAACGTCGATCTCGATGTGAACGGCGCCATCGTCAGCGTCGAGTTCGTCAACGCAAGCCGAGGCATCAACCTACGCGGCCTGCCGCGGGAGATCGAAGATCTGGTGCGCGCCAGCGGCCACGGCTTTCCCGTGTTGGTGTAGCGCCCCTGCCCGCGCTGCGTACCACGCGGACAACAGCGAGAACATCGTCGGAGGGTAGCCGCCATGCCCTTCCTGCCGCTTGAGGGCTGCGACCGTTACTACGAGACGCACGGAGCCGGCCCGGCGCTGCTCTTCGCGCATGGCCTGGGCGGCAGCCAGCTCTCCTGGTGGCAGCAGGTTCCCGCGTTCCAGGATCGCTACACCTGCATCACCTTCGCGCACCGCGGCTTCGCTCTCTCGCGCACACGGCCCGGCGGCGAACCCGGCCCCGAAGCGTTCGTGAGCGACCTCGCCGCCTTGATCGAGCACCTGCGGCTCGCCGACGTGCGGCTGGTGGCACAGTCCATGGGCGGCTGGAGCTGCCTCGACTACGTGTTGCGCGAGCCTGGCCGCGTCAAGGCGCTGGTGATGGCCGGCAGCACCGGCACGGCCACCAGTCCGGAGCTGCAGCGCATCTTCGCCGCGCATGCGACCGCCGAGCCGGAGCGCGCCCTGTTCGAGCGCGGCATTCACCCCGCGGCGGGCGAGCGTATGGCAGGGGAGCAGCCGGCGCTGCACTTCCTCTACCGCGCGATCGACGCCGAAACCGTGGGCCTCGACAAAATGGCGTTGCGGGCGCGGCTAATCGCGGCGCGCACCACGACGCCGGCTCAACTGGCCACATTGCGCTTACCGGTGCTCTGCATCAGCGGCGAGGAAGACGCCGTGATGCCAACGGCGGCCGTCGCGGCGTTCGCCGCGCTGCTGCCGAACGCGAGGCTGGAAAAAGTGCCGAAGGCCGGCCATTCGACCTACTTCGAGCGGCCCGCCGCCTTCAACGCCCTGCTCGACACCTGCCTGCGCGCGGTCGACGGCTGAGCGCGCGGCCGCAATCTCCGGCGTTGGCAGCCTCGTCTTCGACGGCGCAAAGCGGCCGGTTCGCTCAGAACGGCACGTCGTCCAGGCCGCGCAGCTCGTTGCTGCGGATGAACTGCCAGAGGCGGTGCAGGCGGTCACGCAGCGGCGTTGAACGGCGCGCTCTGCCGTGCGGCCGGGCCGGGGCGCAGCGGATCGCGGGCCTGGTGCTCACGAGGCGGCCTCCGCCGCCGCCGGCGCGCGGTAGGCCGCGATCAGGATCCGTGCGACTTCGGGCCGGCTGAACTCCGGCGGCGGCGCCTCGCCCGCGGCGAGCAGTTGCCGCACGCGTGTGCCGGAGAGGGTGACGTGCGCCTCGGCAGCGTGCGGGCAGGTCTTGGCGCTGGCCATGCCGGCGCAGGCGTGGCAGTAGAAGGTGTGCTCGAAGTTCAGGGTCGCGATACCCAGCTCGCCCGGCCGAAACTCCTCGCGGAAGATGCGCTGCGCGTCGTACGTGCCGTAGTAATTGCCCACGCCGGCGTGGTCGCGCCCGACGATGAAGTGCGTGCAGCCGTAGTTGCGCCGCACCACGGCGTGCAGCACCGCCTCGCGCGGGCCGGCGTAGCGCATCGCCGCCGGGTTCACCGCCAGCAGCACGCGCTCACGCGGATAGTAGTGCTGCAGCAGCGCCTGGTAGCACTGCATGCGCACGGCGGCGGGCACATCGTCGCCCTTCGTCTCACCCACCAGCGGATGCAGGAAGAGGCCGTCCACGATCTCCAGGGCGCACTTCTGGATGTATTCGTGGGCGCGGTGCACGGGGTTGCGCGTCTGGAAGCCGACGACCGTTTGCCAGCCGCGCGCCGCGAACTCGGCGCGGCTCTGCTCCGGCGTGAGGCGGAACTCGGCGAACGGCTGCGCGGGCAGCTCCAGCACCGTCAGCTCTCCGCCCAGCAGCCACGGCCCCTGCGCGTAGACGGCGGCGACGCCGGGATGCGCCGCTTCTTCCGTGCGGTAGACCAGCCGCGCCTCCTCCCGCGCGTCGTAGCGGAAGCGCTCGGTCAGGTCGAGCACGGCCACGATCTCGCCGCCGAAGGTCAGGGCAACCTCGCCCCGCGCCGGCAGCCGCGTGACCTCGTCCTCACTCACCGGCAACACCACCGGCATCGGGAACGGGGCGCCGTCCGCCAGGTGCAGGGTGCGCACCACGGCGCGGTAGTCGGCCTCGCCCATGAAGCCGCGCAGCGGGCTGAAGCCGCCGATCGCCAAAAGCTCGATGTCGTTCAGCCGCCGCGCGTCGATCGCCAGCCGCGGCAGGCCGGGCAGCCGCTCGCGCAGGGCCGCGGCCTGCGCCGGCGTCGCCCGCCGCACCTGCAAGGGGCTCGCGGACGCCGGGAGTTCTACGAGCGCCGTCATGCCGCCACCTCCGCGCGCTCGACATAGCCCAGCGCTTCGAGCGTCTCCAGGATCCGCGCCGCGCTCTGCTCGACGGTTTCGAGCGAGGAGTCCACGACGACCTCGGCGGCGAGCGGCTCCTCGTAGGGGTCGGTGACGCCGGTGAAGTTGGCGATCTCACCGCGCAGCGCCCTCGCGTACAGGCCCTTCACATCGCGCCGCACCAGCTCGTCCAGCGGGCAGCGCACGAAGACCTCGACAAAGTTGGGGATCGTGCCGCGCACCTCGTCGCGCACCTCGCGGTAGGGCGAGATCGCGGCGCTGATCACGCCGACGCCGTTACGCGAGAGCAGCTTCGCCACGTAGCCGATGCGACGGATGTTGGTGTCGCGGTCCTCGCGGGAGAAACCGAGGCCCTTGCTCAGGTTGGTGCGGACTTCGTCGCCGTCGAGCACCTCGACGGGCACACCGCGCTCGCGCAGCCGCGGCGCCAGGTACTCGGCCAGCGTCGATTTGCCCGCGCCCGAAAGCCCGGTGAGCCAGAGGGTGAAACCGGGGATTGCCGTCGCCATGTCGCCTCCTTGTTGCCTCCTTGTCGCCTCACCCCCTGGCCCCCTCTCCAGTGTCTGGAGAGGGGGGAAGTGAGGTATGGGTTGTTTTGAAGGAGCGGAGAGCCACCCGTCTATTCCCTGTTCCCTCTTCCCTAACCACTATTCCCTACGTGCAGGCCGCATTCGATCTTGTCGCTGCCGCTCCAGCGGCCGGCGCGGGCGTCCTCGCCCGGCTGCACGGCGCGGGTGCAGTTGGTGCAGCCGATGCTGGGGTAGCCGCGGTCGTGCAGCGAGTTGTAGGGCAGGTTGTGCATGGCGATGTGGGCCCAGACCGCGGCCTCGCTCCAAGCGGCGAGCGGGTTGAGCTTCAACACGCCGAACTGCGCATCCCACTGCACAAGCGGCGTCTCGCGGCGGGTGCTGGCCTGGTCGCGGCGCAGCCCGGTGAGGTAGGCCGAGAAATGCGCGAGCGCCTCGCGCATCGGCGCCACTTTGCGCATGGCGCAGCAGGCATCGGGATCGCGTTCCCAGAGCGCCGGGCCGTGCAGCAGCTCCTGCGTCCGCGGCGTCAGCGTCGAACGAAACGCGAGCGGCGTGATGCCATAGCGGGATTCGACGGCCCGCACCGTGGCGTAGGTCTCGGGGAAGAGGTAGTCGGTGTCCACGTAGATCACGGGCATGGCACGGTCGACCTGCAGGGCGAGGTCGAGCAACGCCATGCCGCTCGGCCCGCCGAAGGAGCAGGAGATCGCCAGCTTGCCGGGATACTGCGCGGCCGCCCAGGCGATCAGCTCCTGCGGCTCGGCGCCGGCGAAGCGGGCATTGAGGGCGGCAAGCTGCGCTTCGTCGGGACGGGCGGTTGCGGTGATGGTCATGGCAGTTTCTCCAGGGGTGGCTACAGAAAGCGCAGGCCGCTGACGGCAAGCACCGAGGCGACGACGCCGGAGAGCGCCCGCCGCGGCAGCCGCGCCGGCAGGCTGCTGCCCAGCCACACGCCCGGCAGCGAACCGGCGATCAGGTTGAGCGAGAGGCGCAGATCGACGGCGCCGGCCGAAAGATGCGCGACGGCGCCGATGCCGGTGAGCAGGGCCGCGTGCGCCACGTCCGTGCCCACGGCGCGGCGCAGCGGCAGCGGCGAGGAGGCCGTGAGCAGCACCAGGAAGAGGCTGCCGCTGCCGACCGAAGTCACGCCGACCAGCAACCCCAGCACGAAGCCGGCGGGCAGCAGCAGCGCCCAGCGCGGCTCGCCGCCGGCAGCCAGTACGGGACGCTGCGCGGGCCGCAGCGCCTGCCAGACCGTGGCCGCGGCGGCGCAGATCAGCGCCACGCCGAGTGTGTGCATCACGAAGCCGTCCGTCAGCGCCCGGTTGCCGCGTCCGAGCCAGTGCAGCAGCGCCACGCCGGCCACCACGCCCGGTCCGCTGGCGCAGAGCAAGCGCAGCACCAGCGGCCACTCGACGCCGCCCAGCCGCCAGTGGCGCCAGCCGCCCAGCGCCTTGGTCGCGGCGGAGAAGACGAAGTCGGTGCTGACGGCCTGCAGCGGCCCGACGCCGACGACGCCGATCAGCAACGGCGCCAGCAGCGAGCCGCCGCCCATGCCCGAGGCGCCGATCAGGCCGCCCACGAGAAAGCCGACGAAGATCAGGCCGAGTTCCATGCATCCTGCTCTGGCGGCGCCGGCCGGCGGCGCAGCGAAAGGCCCGCCTCGCTTGAGGCGGGCCTCCGGTTGTCCGGTCAGCCGGTCGTCAGTTTGCCGTACCCGTCAGCTCACGAGGCGGCGTTTCTCCGTGCGGTCGATCTGCACCACGCGGCGGTCCTGGAGGATCAGCGAAACGGTGCCGTGCTGCACGGCGCGGATCGCGGCCAGCACCTCGCGCAGCACGCGCAGCTCGTCCGCCGTCGCCGCTTCGAGGGAGATCTGGCTCACCGCCCGCGCCCCGCCCGTCATTGTTGACTTTCTTGACTGATCTAATCCAGTTTCTCGAAGTCTAGAATGCGCCGTCCGCGCCTGTCAAGCCGAGGCGGGGCCGGCGATCGCGCGGCTGTGCCCGTTACGGCTGCACGCCGCCACGCGGCGCCTGCTATGATCATACTGATCGATATGGTCGAGAGGCCATGCGGAGGTTGGCGATGCAGCGCAGGGTATCGGCGGTCGAGGCGCGCCAGCGGCTGGGCGAGCTGCTGGAAGGGGTGTTCTATCGCGATGATGAGATTGTGATCGAGCGCGCCGGCAAACCGATGGCCGTCCTGATCCCCGCGGAGCGGTACGACGCGCTGAGGCATGAGCGCGAGCGCTTTTGGAAGCTGGTCGAGGAGGCGCAGGAGCGCCAGTATGCCGCGTCGCTCGCTGAAATCGAAGCCGACGTCCAGGCAGCGATCGCCGAGGTTCGCGGAAACCGGCACGCTGCCGGGGGCGCGGCCGGCACGTGAGAGCGGTGCTCGATACGAACAGCGTTGTCAGCGGCGTTCTGAAGCGGGAGAGTCCGCCCGGAGACGTGCTGCGCGCGGCACGCCACGGCGCCTTTGCCCCGATCACCTCTCCAGATCTCACGGGGAACTCGCCAGCGTGCTGGCGCGCCCGCGCATCATCCGCCGCCTCGGTTGGACACCACAGGCGCTTGCCGCCTTCATCGGCGGCTACCGCGCCGTGGCGATCGAGGTCGTGCCAACGACGCACATCAGTGGAGTGCTGCCCGATCCGGCCGATCATGCCCTGCTCGAAGCGGCCATTACCGGCCGGGCCGACTACATCGTGACGGGCGACACGGCGGTGTTGGCGTTGGGGCGCTACGCTGACGTGGCGATCGTGCGGCCCGCGCGGTTCCTTGCCATCCTGTCCGGCGGGTTGCACCCTGGCTCCGATGCGTAGGGCGGAAGCAGTGCAGCAGGCGATTGCGGGCGTGATCTTTGACTCCGGCGGCACGCTGATGCGGCCGCTGACCGCGGGCTGGTGGCCGTACCCGCACGTGCGCCGCATCGTCGAGGCGCACGGCCTTGGCGATCTGCCATGGGAGCGCTACGCCGAGGCGCACCGGTCCGGCATGGCCTACCTGGACGCCAACCACCGCCTCAGCAGCGAAGACGAGGAGCGGGCGCAGTTCCGCGAGTACTACCGCATCGTGATCCGCGGGCTGAGCCTGGCGAAGCCAGCGCCGGCGCTGCTTGCCGCGCTGGCCGGGGCGCACATCGCCGAGTGCGAGTTCGAGCCCTTTCCCGATGCCCGCACCGCGATCGAGGCCGTGCGCGCCCGCGGCCTGCGGCTGGGGCTGATCTCGAACGCCTGGCCCTCGCTTGAGGGCAAGTACCGCCGGCTCGGCCTGCGTGACTGCTTCGATTCGTTCGTGATCTCGGCCTGCGCCGGCTGCCTCAAGCCCGACGCCGCGATCTTCGAGCTTGCCGCGCGAGAGATCGGGTTGCCGCCGCGGCAACTGCTGTTCGTGGATGACGAGCCGGAGTACGTGGATGGCGCCCGCGCCGCCGGTCTCGGCGCGGTGCTGATCGCCCGCGACGGTCCGCCGGTTAGCTACGGCGGAGCGTGGCTCTCGGCGCTCGGTGAGGTCGAACGGCTGCTCGACGGCTAGCAACACGATCCATCCATAATCGCCCGCGTGTCGTATCCATCTCGGCGCGCTGCTCGCGTGCGCGGCGTGCTACGCTGCGGACGCGCTCCCCATTCCCTGGTTTTTCCGGCTGCAGCGAGACCGTGGCGCGGCACGCCTGCCGTGCCGGCAGGAAGTTGGCGATGAGCCGCACGCACCACCTCTCCGCCGAGCGCGTTCACCACGCCTGGGATAACAGCCTACCGCCGCTGCTGGCGATCGACCCCGGCGACACGGTCGTCTTCCAGACGCGCGACTCCTCCGACGGCCGCAACAAGCCGCCGGTGACGCTGGCCGAGGCGCTGTCGCGGCCGCGGGCGCCCGGGCATCCGCTCAGCGGTCCGGTCTTCGTGCGCGGCGCCGAGCCCGGCGACGCGCTGGAGATCGAGGTGCTGGCGCTGGAGACCGGCCCCTGGGGCTACACGATCATCGCGCCCGGCGTCGGCCTGCTGCCGGAGGATTTTCTGGAGCCGGCGCTCTTTCACTGGGATCTGACGCAGGACCCGGCCCCGTTCGTGCGGGGCGTCCACATCCCCAAGGAGCCGTTCCTGGGCGTGATGGGCGTGGCGCTGGCCGAGCCGGGCAGCTTCAGCACGATGCCGCCGCGGCGCAACGCCGGCAACGTCGACGTCAAGCAGCTCACCTCCGGTACGAAACTCTGGCTGCCGGTGCTCGTGCCCGGCGCGCTTTTTTCCTGCGGCGACGGCCACGCGGCGCAGGGCGATGGCGAGGTCTGCGTGACGGCGATCGAGTGCGAAATGACGGCCACGCTGCGCTTCAGCCTGCGCAAAGGCGCCGCGCCGGCCGAGCTGCAGTACGAGACGGCCGGCCCGCTTTCGCCGCGCGCCATCACCGCCGGCTACTACGCGACGACGGGCCACTCGCCCGACCTGCTGGAGGCGGCGCGGCAGGCCACGCGCCACATGATCGCCTACCTGGTGGAGCGGCACGGCTTCACGCGCGAGCAGGCGTACATGCTCTGCTCCGTGGCCGTGGATCTGCGCGTGAGCGAGGTGGTGGACGCGCCGAACTGGGTGGTCAGCGCCCTGCTGCCGAAGAGCGTCTTCGGGTAAAACCTGCTACTCTCAGTACAACCAGGAGGATCGTGGTTGTACCCTCTTGGTTGGGGAAGGGAAGGCGGGCGGCACCATGCGCACGATGACCAGCCGGGTCAGCCCCAAGGGCCAGGTGACGATCCCGATCGAGATCCGCAAGGCGCTCGGCCTCGGCCCGAAGGATCGGGTTCGCTTCACGCGCGATGAGCACGGCGTCCATATCGAGAAGTACGAGTCCGTGCTCGACAAGTACTTCATGTACGCGCCGGCGTTGAATCCGCCGCGAACCTGGAAAGAGATCGAGGCCGAGGTTCGCGATGAGCGAGCCGAGCGGTTCGCGCGCCAACTCGCCTCGCTGGATGACGAAGAGTGACGGATCCGTACCTTGACGCGAACATCCTGGTCCGCACGATCACGCAAGACGATCTGGCTCGAGCCACCCGCTGTCAACGGTATTTGCGCCGGCTGGAGCTCGGCGAGGAGGTCGCCGAGCTTACCGAAGCCACGATCGCGGAGGTCGTGTACGTCCTCAGTTCTCCGCGGCGCTATCATCTTCCTCGGCCCGCAATTCGCACCTTTCTCGCCGGGGTATTGGCGTTTCCCGGAGTGAGCATCGCGCATAAGGGCACATATCTCCGCGCCCTCGAACTCTACGAAGCGCACAACGTTGATTTTGAAGATGCGCTGATCGCCGCGCACATGGAGCGCACCGGCACCGCGGCGGTGGTCAGCTTCGACCGCGACTTCGACCGCATTCCCGGCATCACGCGCCGCGATCCGCAGTAAATCCGGCGCGGGTCCATGAGACGCCGGGCGTGGCATTCTGGCAGCCCGCGGGCGGCTCAGCGCGATTACGCGCCGTCGCCCGGCGCGATCGTGGCCTCGGTGAGCAGCGTTTCAATCCAGCGCCGCTCCGTCTCGATCTGGCCGAGGCGCAGGCGCGAAAGCCAGTGCACCGGGATCAGGGGACTGTGCGAGTCGACGAGGGCCTGCAGCTCCGTGCGCGGACCATCCAGCTTGCTGAGCCGTTCACGCAGAAGCGCCCGCCATTCGTCCGGTGGCAGCGCCCGCAGGAAGAGCGCCGGCCGTTCGACGGGGCGGGCAGGGTCCGGCAGCGCCGCGCGCAGCAGCCCCCGCAGGAGCGCGCGGCCGGCCTCGGTCAGCCCGTACACCCGCCGCTCCCCG
Organism: Dehalococcoidia bacterium; assembly: GCA_035310145.1. Lineage (NCBI taxonomy): Bacteria > Bacillati > Chloroflexota > Dehalococcoidia > Dehalococcoidia bacterium. The sequence continues at coordinate 33,614 of DATGEL010000031.1, read as the reverse complement.
TAGCGCCCGGGCCGCTCCGCGTGCGTCTGTACCAGCCCCTGGCGCGCCAGTTGCTCCAGCCGCGCGTAGGCCGTCGAAGGCCGGGGCGCGCCGGGCAGATACGCCTGCCAGCGCTGCAGGCGCGCGTTCAGCTCGTACCCGTGCATCGCCGCATCGGAGAGCGCCCCCAGCAGCAACAGCTCGTCGTCATCGGTCACCGCGCCCGCACACTCCTCAATTCTCGTGTCATTCTAGTCGATATTGACTGGTTGATGTTGATTAGTTATGGTGCGCTCGTCATGGCCGGTGCACGGCGGGCGGCCCGCTCGATCGCCCGTTGCTCTGCCACGGGTGACGCGGGCGGCGAATCGAAAAAGGGATGTGAAATGGCAGCGCACGAGCCTGCATCCGTGAGCACGCCGCTTCGCTGGCCGGTGATCGGCGGGCGGTACATCGTCGGCAACCCCGGCCGCAGTGTCGCCGTCTGCACGCTCGCCTCCTCGGACCTGGTGGACGCGATCGGAGCGCGGGACGAGATCGCGATCGTCGGCCGCCTGTATACGCTGAACCTGGGCCTGGAAAAGCTGGTCTGGAACATCATCGCCAACCCGGCCATCCGCTTCCTGCTGCTCTGCGGCGACGACACCTCGACGCAGATCTCGCGCGGCATCGCGGCGCTCCACGACAAGGGGTTTGACGCCGACCACCGCATCGCGGACGTCAGCGGCTATCAGCCGTATCTTCACAACCTCACCGCTGAAGAGCTCCTGGCCTTCCAGCAGCAGGTCGAGCTGGTGCCGCTGATCGGCGAGACGAGCGTGGAGAGGATCCTGGCCACGGCGCGCCAACTGCAGGCCCGCGGTCCCGGCCCCTGGGGAGCCGGCCTGCGCCACCCGTTCCCGGAGGCGCTGGCCGCCACACCGAACCGCATGGGCGAGCTTACGCTCGATCCCGCGGGGCTGTTCCTCGTCGGCATCCGGCGCGAGACGGGAGAGATCGTTGTCGATCACTACCGCGCCGACCGGCGCTACCAATCGGCCGTGGTGGGCAGCGACGCGGAGGCGATCTGTCACACGCTGGTGCGTGAAGGGCTGATCTCGGAGATCTCGCACGCGGCCTACATCGGCCGCGAGGTGGCAAAAGCCGCCGAGGCCTTGCGCTGGGGGCTCGAATACGAGCAGGACCGGCCGCTGTTTGCGCCCGGAGAGGGCGGACGCTGGGCGCCCTTCGGCGGCCGCGCCAACCGGGAGAGCGAGGGACAACGCTCGTCGCGGGCGCAGACGGCGCCGGACTGATTCGGCTCGAAGCGCTGGCACAGCGAGTTGGTCCGGCCGCATGCCGGCGTGGTGTCAGGCCCGCAGGAACTCGCGCAGGGCAGAGTACGTCTCGTCGGGCGCCTCTTCCGCCAGGAAGTGGCCGCTGGCGATCGGCCGGCCCTGCACGTCGTCGGCCCAGTCGCGCCAGACCGCGAGCACGTCCCGATCGCTCCAGCGCCCACCCTTGTTGCCCCACAGCGCCAGCAGCGGGCAGACGATCTTACGCTTGCCCAGGTCGGCCGCGTCGTACTCCGTGTCGAGCGTGGCGCCGGCGCGGTAATCCTCGCAGGTGGCGTGGATGCAGGCCGGGCCGCGGAAGGCGTCGATGTATTCGTGCAGCGCCTCCGGTGCGAAGGCGTCGAGGTTGCCGCTCCAGCGCGAGAGCGTGTTGCGGATGAAATACTCCGGGTCGCCGCCGATCAGGTGCTCGGGAAGATCGAACGGCTGCGCCAGGAAAAACCAGTGATAGGTGCCCATGGCGAACGCCTTGGTTACGCCGGCGAACATCGTGTAGGTCGGAACGATGTCGAGCACGGCGAGCTTCTCCACCACCGCCGGGTGGTCGAGCGCCATGCGGTAGGCCACGCGGGCGCCGCGGTCGTGCCCGGCCACGCGGAACCGGGGAAAGCCCAGCGCCCGCATCACCTCCACCTGGTCGAGCGCCATCGTGCGTTTGGTGTAGACGGCATGGTCACCGCCGCCCGGCGGCTTCTCGCTGGCGCCGTAGCCGCGCAGGTCGGGCACGACGACGGTGAAGTCTTCTGCCAGCCCCGGAGCGACGCGGTGCCACATGGCGTGCGTCTGCGGATAGCCGTGCAGCAGCAGCAACGGCGGCCCGCTGCCGGCCGTGACCAGGTTGATCGTGACGCCGTTGGCCTCGATGCGGCGCCGCTGAAAGCCGTCGAACATGGCTGCCTGCTCCGTCGCAAGATCGCCGAATGACCGGCCCGGTCAGCATAGCCGGTCCCGCGAGGGCCGTGCCTGCTCCCGCCGCGCCGATTCCGCGACGCTTTACCCGGTGCGAGCGCGTTTCAGATCGCAACCATCGCGGCAATCCTGTGGATACGAATCAGCAGGCGTTGACTTTTTGTCCGTCGGTGCTACAGTCGCGGGCAATCCTGCTCAGCAGGTGGACCGGCATTCCTGGCCGGCGCGCTCACGGCAAGTGCGGCCCGCGCGGCGTCGGCCAGGCATGGAGAGGGAGGCATTACCTGATGGAGGAGCGCAACTACTGGTCCAGGCACGCTGCGGCACGGCGCGTCTCGCGCCGGCGTGTGCTCGTCTTCGGCGGCGGGACGGCGTTCCTCGTCGCCTGCGGAGGAGGGAACAACAGCTCCAGCAAAGCAACCACCAACAGCGCGGCGACGAAGGCGGCCGCCGCCGCATCCCAGCCGGCCGCCAGCGCCGCGGCGGCGACGGGCGCCCAGAGCGCAACCGCGGCAAGCGCGAAGCAGCCGAAGCCGGGCGGCTCGCTCTCCTTCCATATCCCCAGTCCGCCGCCATCGCTGGATCCGTACACGCAAACCAGCTACCTCTGCTCCGGCATGAACAGCATGACCTACAGCAAGCTGTTCCGTTTCCGCGCCGGCACGCCCGACGTCGAACCCGCCGACCCTTCGATGGAGCCGGACCTGGCGCAGGCGCTGCCCGAAGTCACCGATCCGACCACGATCACGGTGAAGCTGAAGCCGGGGATCAAGTGGCAAAACGTGGCGCCAACCAACGGCCGCGATCTCACCTCCGAGGACGTGCAGTACGCGATCGACCGTTACAAGAACTTCGATAAGTCCGTGCACAAGTCGCTCTGGCTGTTCCTGGACTCGATGCAAACGCCGGACAAGCAGACGATCACCTTCAAGCTCAAGTTCCCCTACGCCGACTTCGTGGCGATCGCCGGCGGTAATCTCGCCAGCTACATCTCGCCCAAGGAGCACGCCGAGACCGACGCCGCCGCGACCAAGATGGTGGGCAGCGGTCCCTTCATCCACAGCGAGTACCAGACCGGCGTCAGCCTCAGCTACAAGAAGAACCCCGACTACTACGACAAGCCCTATCCGTACCTGGACGACGTCAAGTGCTTCATCACCACCGACACCGCCAAGCGCGTGGCCGACTTCTCCTCGAAGTCGGTGGACGCGACCTGGCTGTTCCTGCCGGACGATCGCGACCAGCTGCTGAAGCAGCGGCCCGACGCGAAGCACGACTTCACCAACGGCCCCGCGGGCTACGTCTACCTGCGCACGGATAAGGCTCCCTTCAGCGACGTGCGCGTGCGGCAGGCGCTCTCGATGGCGATCGACCGCAAGGCGATCCGCGACGCGATCACCAAGGGCGAGGGCGTCGAGGACCAGGCGATGTACGTCGCCCTCAGCGGTATCACCCGGCCGGTGAAGGAGCTGGGCGACTCGGCCAAATACTGGAATCACGACCCGCAGGCGGCGAAGCAACTCATGACCGCGGCCGGCGTCTCCAACCTCTCCTTCCAGTGGAGCCACGCCGACGCCTCGGTGTACACGCAGGCGTACGTCGATACTTCGTCGCTGACACAGGCGCAGTGGAAAAAGGACCTCGGCGTCTCGGTGCAGGACATCCAGCAGCCCTACTCGCAGTACATCAGCACGACGTACCAGGGCAACTTCGAGGGCGTGGGCCACAGCCCCCGCGCGATCCCGTACTGGCTGGACTTCGTGACCGACGCCTACTACTGGGGCAGCGGCGGGCGCGCCCGCATCAACCTGAGCTACATCAACGACCAGCAGCTCAACGCGCTGATCGATAAGCAGCGCGGCCAGTTCGACCTGAACGAGCGCAAGAAGACGCTGGCGCAGATCGAGGACATCATGGCCGCGCAGCAGTACCAGATCTTCTGGAGCACGGACACGCGCACCTACTTCTGGGCGCCCGACGTCCAGAACTACCGGCCCACGGCCTGGTTCCCCTACACGCATTTGATGAAGGCGTGGCGCGGAACCTGAGCGCCGCCCCGCCGTCTGCCGGCAAAGCACGGGGCGTCCGCACGGGCGCCCCGTGCGCATGTGTGCGCTTCTCCGCCGCTGCCGCGGTACTATCGTGGCAGGAGACGCTGGCGAGGATGGACGATGGCGGCGGGCGTTTCACGGCGGCGGCTTCTGGCAACGGCGGCGACGCTGGCGGCGGCCGCGGCGCTGGGAGGCATGCAGGCGGTGACAGCCGCTGAGGCGCAGGCGCTCACGCCGCAGCAGGCGCTGGAGCGGCTGTTCGGCGCCGCGCCGATCGACCCGAGCTGGTTCAGCCCCGCGGTGCTGCAATCGGCAAGCCCGGCGCAGATCCAGCAGCAGTTCGGCGGGCTGCACGGGCTGTTCGGCGCATTTCGGGCCGTGCAGGCGCAGGACGACGGCAGCTTTCTCGTGCAGTTCGCCGGCGGCACGGTGCGGGTGCGCGTCGCGCTCGACGATCAGGGGCGCATCGCCAGCCTGCGGCTCCTGCAGCTCGACTACGCGCTGGCGCCGGACGAGCAGGAAGTGCAGTTCCAGAGCAACGGCGACACGCTGTACGGCACGCTGCTGCTGCCGGCCGGCGTGACCAACGCGCCGGCGGCGCTGCTGATCGCCGGCAGCGGCCCCACCGACCGCAACGGCAACAGCCCGCTGCTCTCCGTACAGGTCAACACACTCGCCGGCATCGCCAGGGCGCTCGCCGGCGCCGGCGTCGCTTCGCTGCGCTACGACAAGTTCGGCGCGGGCAAGACCGGCACCGCCGGGCACGCGCCCACGGACTTCGGCTTCGACGGCTTCGTGGCGGAGGCGCTGGCGGCCTGGGACACGCTCGCGGCGCGGCCCGAGATCGACGCTTCGCGCCTGCTGCCCGCCGGCCACAGCGAAGGGGCGCTCTTCGCCCTGCTCGTCGCGCAGCAGCGGCAGGCGCAGACGCCGCCGGCCGCCCTGCTGCTGGCGGCGCCGCTTGGCCGGCGCATCCTGGACGTGCTGCGGCGGCAGATCGTCGCGCAGGCGGATGCGGCGCTGGCCTCCGGCGCGATCTCCCAGGCGAGGCACGACGCCCTGATCGCCGACCTGGACCGCACCATCGCCAGCATCCGCCAGGACGGCACCGTGCCGCCGGACGCCTTCGCCGACGAGGCGCAACTGCGCGCCTCGCTGTTTCCGCCGGGCGCCGGCCCCTTCCTCCAGACCGAGGACGGCTACGATCCGGCGCTGATCGCGGCGGCGCTGCCGCCGGCCCTGCCGGTGCTGCTGCTGCACGGCGCCCTCGATCTGAACGTGGACGACGGCGACATCCAGCATCTGCTCGCCGGCTTCCAGGCGGCGGGCAACGCCGGCGTGCTGGACGACGAGTTCCCGGACGTGGACCATGAGCTGCGCGAGGCGCCGCCCGGCGGGCGGCCCTCGCTCGCCGTGGCGCTGCCGTTCTCGCCCGACGTTGCCGCGGCGATCACCGCCTTCGCCGGCGCCCTCTCAGGCTGACGCCGTTCGTCACTCACCCGCAGGGCGAACCGCTCCATGTACAATGCGGCGGATCGATCGCGGAGGACAGCAGCGATGTACAAGATGATCTTCGGCGCCAAGCGCCGGCCCGGCATGTCGCGCGAGGAGTTCGGCCGCTACTGGCTCGGCCCGCACGCCGCGATGGCGACGCAGGTGCCGGGGATCAAGCGCTACGTGATCAACCTTGCGCCCGACCTCTCGGGCGGCGGCCGCGAGCTGCCCTATGACGGCTTCGCCGAGGTCTGGTTCGCATCCGAGGAGGCGATGCGCGCCTCCGGCCGCTCGCCGCAGTTCCAGGTGGTGCTGGAGGACGAAAAGAACCTGTTCGACCTCAGTACCCGCTTCAGCGTGATCGTGCAGGAGAACGTGATGATCGCGTGAGCCGGCCGTCTCACTCTCTCCAATCAGCTCCTGCAGAGTCGGAGGCTTCGCCATGCAGATCGGCGTCTTCGTGCCGCTCGGGCCTTACGCCACGCCCGCGTTCATCAGCGAGGCCGCGCGCACGGCCGAGCGGCTCGGCTTTCACTCCATCTGGGCGCCGGAGCATGTGCTGCTCTTCGACGAGTACGCCGCGCACTATCCCTACACCGAGAACGGACGCATGCGCAACGCCAGCGATGCCGCCGTGCCCGAGCCGTTCAACCTGCTCTCCTTCATCGCCGGCGCCACCACGCGCATCCGCCTGGGCACGGGCATCTGCCTCGTGCCGCAGCGCAACCCGGTCTATACGGCGAAAGAGGTCGCCACGCTCGACTATCTCTCCGGCGGCCGCGTCGACTTCGGCGTGGGCATCGGCTGGCAGCAAGAGGAGTTCGCCGCGCTGGGCGTGCCCTGGCCGAAGCGGGCGCAGCGCACCCGCGCCTATCTTGAAGTGATGCGGCGGCTGTGGTGTGACCCCGTCTCGTCCTACGAGGGCGAGTACTACCGGCTGCCGCCGAGCCGCCAGTACCCGAAGCCCGTGCAACAGCCGCACCCGCCGATCCACTTCGGCGGCGAGAGCGATGCCGCGCTGCGCCGCGTGGCCGAGATCGGCCATGGCTGGTTCGGTTACGGCCTCAATCCCGCGCAGACGGCCGAGCGGCTGCAGGTGCTCGGCGGGTTGCTGGAGCAGCGCGGGCGCCGCCTCGGCGAGATCGTCGTCAGCATTGCGCCGAACACGCGCGGCGTCGATGCCGCCACGATCGAGGCGTATGGCCGCGCCGGCGTGAACCAGCTGATCCTCGCCGCGCGCGGCCGCACGGGCGACGACCTCCTCGCCTCGCTGGCCGAGCTGGCGCGCAGCGTGGTCGAGCCGGCCGCCGCGCTCTGAGTGCAGCGCTACGCCAGCCCCAGCCGCTCGCGGCCGCGCCGGGCGGCCAGGCGCAGCACGTGCCGATTGCCGCGGTTCCAGGTCACGGTCAGCGTGACGCCACACAGCTTCCAGCCGTCGGGCGTGCGGATCAGCCGGTTCGTGTAGCAGCCGCCCATCGTGTAGTAGTTCTCGCCCTCGGAGTTGAGCACGAAATGCTCGGCGCGCATGTAGGAGGTGCAGGTCGCCTCGTCGCCGCGGATCACGTGCACGTGATTGGCGCTGAGGTGCTGCGTCGCGTCGAAGCCGGCGAAGAGCACGCGGGCGCTCTCCACCCAGTCGTCGGCCATCATACGCCCCGGCTTCATGCCGATGGACGAATAGTCCATCTCGATCTCGTCGGTGAAGATCGAGCGCAAGAGGGCGAAGTCGCGCATGTCCAGGCCGGTGGCGTAGCGGTGCAGCACGTCGCTGATCGCCGCGCGGTCGGCCAGCAGTTGCACCTGCTCTTCGATGCTCATTGCGAACTCCTGCGCAGGTTCATCCTCCGGCCGCTGCGAGCGGCAGGGCCGCGGCGGCGAAGGCCGCCCTCACGCCCGGTTGCCGTAGCGGTTGTACGAGGTCACCTCGCGCGCCGGGCGGCGCAGCGGCGGCCCGAAGCGGCCGCGCGGATAGCCCACGGGGATGAGCGCCATCGTCTCGACGTGCTCGGGAATCGCGAGCAGCGCCTTGATCTCGGCCTCGCGCCGCAGGTGCGCCGTCGTCAGGCGCGTCCCCAGCCCCAGCGCTCGCGCGGCGAGGAAGAGATTCTGCACCGCCAGCCAGATCGACGAGGCGTAGCGCCCGCGCACCAGCGGCTCTCCGGGCGTGTACGGCGCCGAACCCTGCGTGTGGTCGGCGCAGACGAGGATCAACGCCGGTACCTCGGCCATGTGCTCGGCCAGGTAGCGCGCCGCCCGGTAGACGGGCGATTCATCCGGGGCAGGCGTTGCACCCAGCGCCTCCATCCACGCCTCGCGGTAGAGCCGGCCGACCTTCTCGATCAGCCCGCGGTCCAGGATCGCAATGAACTCCCACGGCTGACGGTTGCCGCCGCTGGGCGCCCTGGTCGCCGCCTCGATGATCCGCTCGATCGCCTCCCGCGGCACCGGCTCGGCGGTGTAACGGGTGATCTGGCGCAGGCTGTTGATCGCCTCGAAGAGCTCGATCTCGGCCATGGGCGTTCGTCTCCGTCTGCCGGCGGCCGCGGGCTTCCCGATGCGGCCGCGCCGGTCGTCAGTGTTGTAGCCCGCTGCGAGGCCGCCCGCAACTGCCTCGCTGCAGGCGCAGCCGCGCGGCGGACTGCCCTGCTGCGCCGCCTTCGGCAGGTTGCCGAGGCGGGCGCCGGCGAGTATCGTGAGGCACGCCCGCTGATTCCTTCCTCGGAAGCTATCTTTGAACATCCGGGAATCCGAAACGCGTACGACGCAGAGCGCGGGCGTGGCTATCGTGAGTATCGTGACTATATCGTGACTATAAGGAGGGCGGACCATGACCACGAGCACGAGAAACGCACCCGTACATGCCGACATGGCGCTGGAACCCGTCGCCGTGCCGGAGGCCGTGCTGGCGAAGCTGAAGCAGGTCGCGGTCACCACGATCGCCGGCATGCTGGCCCAGCACGGCGTGCGCAACACCTACATGCGCGAGGTGATGCCGCGCAACGCGCACCAGAACTTCGCCGGCACGGCCTTCACCCTGCGCACGCTGCCCACCCGCGCCGATGTCGCCAAGGCGATGCAGGGGCGCGGCTCGCTGCACCGCGAGACGTTCAAGCGCGTGGGCAAGAACGAAGTGGTGGTGATCGATGCCCGCGGCGACCTCGGAGCCGGCGTGCTGGGCGACATCTACGCCGCGACGATCATCAGCAACGGCGGCGTGGCGCTGGTCACCGACGGCGCCATCCGCGACCTGGCGGCGATGCAGGAGGTCGAGCTGCCCGTCTTCGCCCGCGGCATGAACGCCGGCTCCTTTCCCGAGCGCCACGTGGCGATGGACCTGAACGTGCCGGTGCAGTGCGCCGGCGTGCTGGTGATGCCCGGCGACGTGCTCGTCGGCGACCCGTCGGGTGTGATCGTGGTGCCGCAGGCGCTGGCGGCCGACGTGGCGGAGAAGGGCTTCGAGACGGACATGCGCGACGCCTTCTCGCGCATGAAGGTGCTGGAGGGCGTCTCCGTCGAAGAGGTCTTCCCGCTGCAGCCGTCGCGGCAGGCCGAGTACGAGGCCTGGCGCAAGCAGCAGCCGGGCTGAGACGCCGGGCCGGGGGCTAGCGCAGATCACGAGCAGCAGGGACAGCGCGATGAGGCACAGCGACACGCACATTCTCACCAGCCAGGCCGGCAGCCTGCCGCGCCCCAACGAGCTGGTCGAGCTCAACCGCCGGCGCCAGGAGGGCGAGGCGGTCGATCCCGCGGCCTACGCCGCCGAGGTGAAGCAGGCGACCGCGGAGGTCGTTCGCCGACAGGCCCAGATCGGCATCGACGTGCCGGGCGACGGCGAATACGGCAAGGCGATGAGCCAGAAGATCGACTACGGCGCCTGGTGGAGCTACTCGTTCCAGCGGCTCGGCGGCCTCAGCCTGACGGTGGACTCGACCGAGGTGCCGCAGAACCCGCCGAAGGCAGGCAACGTGCGCCTCACCACGTTTGCCAGGCGGCGCGACTGGACGGCCTTCGCCGAGGCCTACGCCGACCCCGACTCCGGCGTCTCGGCCCGCGCCCGCAGCGGCCGCCGCATGATGCTGCCCGTCTGCACGGGGCCGCTGACCTACACCGGTCAAGAAGCGATCAAGACCGACATCGCCAACTTCAAGGCCGCGCTGGCGGCGGCCGGCGTGCAAGAGGGTTTCATGGCCTCGATCGCGCCGGGCAGCGCCTCGCGCATCGGCAACACCTACTACGCCAGCGAAGAGGAGTTTGTCTACGCCTGCGCCGACGCCATGCGCGAGGAGTACCGGGCGATCGTCGATGCCGGCCTGGTCCTGCAACTGGACGACCCGGGCATCGCCGAGAACTGGGACATGATCACGCCGGCGCCGAGCGTGGAGGACTACCAGAAGTTCAGCATGGTGCGCGTGGAGGCGCTGAACCACGCGCTCAAAGGGCTGCCGCAGGACCGGCTGCGCTTTCATCTTTGCTGGGGCAGCTGGCACGGCCCGCACACGACCGATATTCCCATGCGCGACATCGTCACTGTGATGCTGGCGATCGACGTGGGCGCCTACTCGTTCGAGGCGGGCAACGTGCGCCACGAGCACGAGTGGAAGGTGTGGGAGGAGATCACACCGCCGGCGGGCAAGATCCTGATGCCGGGCGTGGTCAGCCACGCGACCAACGTGATCGAGCACCCCGAGCTCGTGGCCGATCGGATCGAGCGGTTTGCGAAGCTGGCCGGGCGCGAGAACGTGATCGCCGGCACCGACTGCGGCCTGGGCGGCCGTATCCACCCGCAGCTCGCCTGGGCCAAGCTGCAGACGCTGGCCGAGGGCGCCGCGCTGGCGACGAAGCGGCTCTGGCGCTGAAACACCGCGGCCAGCGATGAGTTCCAGCGGCGCGAGCCGGCTCGCGCCGCTCGGTCTTGTCAGGCATGCGCAGCAGCGCGCCGCGGCGAAGGCGATTGCAGGCAGCGGCGCTCGCTCACCGCGACACGCGCCGCTGCAGAGGCGCTTACCGCCCGCCGGCGCCGCGCTGCCGTCCGACGTGGCTGCTCATCGGGGCGCCACAATCCGGGCAGAGATCGGGCAGCGGGCGGCCCGACTCCACCGCCTTCGGCTCGGTGGGCAGACCGGCCTGGATCCAGGCGTCGAAGCCGCCGCGCAACGCGTACGCCCGGTAGCCCTGCTCGCGCAAGAATTGCGCCACACTGGCGCTGGTGTGCTCGCTTGGTCAGGTGCAGTAGGCGATGATCGCGCGGTCGCGTGGCAGCTCGCGCCAGCGCTCCCCGAGTTCGTCCGGCGAGATGCGGACGGCTCCGCGAACGGCCCGATCGAGCTGCTCCCAGGCCAGCGGCGCCACCACGTCGAGGATCATCGCCTCGCCCGCCTGGACGCGCGCCGCCGCGTCGGCCGGGTCGATACGCAACTGCTCCGCCACGGCTGCTGCTCCTTCCCCATCGGCTGTGCGGCAAAGCCTGGCAGGCGCAGCCGGACTTCCCCCACGACGCCGGCCGCACTCCGGTTCGCGCGACGCTCAGGATAGCGGCTTGCGGCCACGCGGCCTATGCTGGGCTGGCGCAGCCGCCGGCAGGAGGACGTATGCCGTACCGCATCAATCATATCCATCTGAAGTCGTCTGACCCGCGCACCACGGCCGAATGGTACGTGCGTGCCTTTAACTTCACGATCGCGGACGATTCCGTGCGCCCCGCTCCCTTCGGCGATCGCTTCATCCGCTGCCAGAGCGAGGACGGCGGCATGGCCGTCAACATCTCCGGTCCGCTCACCAGCCAGGCGCTCGGCCCCGGCGATGCGACGCCGCACCACGGCCTGGAGCACTTCGGCTTCGATTCCACGAACCTGGAAGCGGACATCGAGCGGCTGAAGGGACTCGGCGCCGAGCTGCTGGACGGCCCGGTGCAGGCCGGGCCGAAGATGCGCATCGCCTTCATCAAGGCGCCCGTCGACGTGCGCATCGAGCTGATCCAGTACCTTTGACGCAGGGAATGGGGGACAGGGAATAGAGGAACGGGCAGCCCGCACCCCTCCCTTCTATTTCCTCGTAGAGGGACTGAGGATTGGAGGCCCACGCCACACCGGGAGGCAGCGGGCTGCGGGTGCGGTTTCTCGGCCACGCCACGCTGGCGGTGAGCCTCGACGGCGTGACCCTGCTGACCGATCCCCTGCTGCGCCGGCGGGTGGTGCACCTGCGGCATCACGCCCTCGAGGCGCCAACGCTGCGGCACACGCCGGACGCCGTGCTGATCTCGCACATCCACCAGGATCACCTCGACTTCCCCAGCCTCAAGCGGATCGGCAGAGACGTGCCCGTGATCGTGCCGCCGGGCGCCGGGCGGCTGCTGCGGCGGCGTGGATTCCCGCACACGCAGGAGCTGGAGGCAGGGGAAGTCACACGCGTCGGTGAGGTCGAGGTGACCGCCACGCCGGCCCGGCATCACGGCTGGCGCCCGCCGTTCGGGCCGACGGCGCAGTGCAACGGCTTCGTCGTCGCAGGCAGCCGTCGCGTCTACTTCGCCGGCGACACCGATCTCTTTCCCGAGATGCTTGACCTCGGCCCGATCGACGTGGCGCTGCTGCCGGTCTGGGGCTGGGGTCCGACGCTGGGCGCTGGCCATCTCGACCCGCGCAGCGCGGCCGAGGCGCTCGCCCTGATCCGGCCGCGGATCGCCGTGCCGATCCACTGGGGCGCCCTGTTTCCCCTCGGTCTTGGCCGCTGGCGCCACCACTTCCTGACGCGGCCGCCGCTGCGCTTCGCCGCCTACGCGCGGCGCCGCGCCCCCGACGTAGACGTGCGCGTCCTGCAGCCGGGCGAGACGCTGTTCATGCCCGCGGACCCGTCGCCGTGATCAAGCTGCTGCTCCGTGCCCTGGCGACCTGGGCGATCGAGGCGGTCGCCTTCCTGGTCCTGCGCTGGCTGCTGCCGGGCATTCGCGTGGACCGCTGGCAGAGCGGCGTGGCGCTGGTGTTGGCGGTCGGTTTGCTGAACGCCTCGGTGCGGCCGCTGATCCTGCTCCTCGCCGCCAACCTCGGCCTGCTGCTCTTCGCGCTGATCACGCTGGCGCTGAACGTGCTGATCGTCTACCTCGCGGCGGCGTTCGTGCCCGGGTTTCATATCGACAACGTCGTCACGGCGCTGCTCTTCTCCTTCGGCCTGACACTGCTCAACTCGCTGTTCACGGCGATGCTCAGCATCAACGACGACGACTCGTACTACCGCAACGTGATCCGCCGCATCGATCGCCTGCGGGCGCCGCGGGGGGATCTGCGCCAGACCGGCACGGTCATCATCCAGATCGACGGCCTGGCCGAGCCGATCCTGCGGCAGGAGCTGGCGGCGGGCCGTCTGCCCACGCTCAAGGGTTGGCTGGAGGCGGGCAGTCATCGCCTCGTGCGCTGGGACTGCGGCGTGCCCTCGATGACGCCCGGCAGCCAGGCGGGCATTCTGCACGGCAACAACGCCAACATCCCCGCCTTCCGCTGGTACGAGAAAGATCTGAAGCGGCTCGTCGTGGCAAACCATCCGAAGGACGCCGTCTGGATCGACAAGCGCCAGGCCACCGGCCACGGCCTGCTGCGGCAGAACGGCGCCAGCAACAGCAACATCTTCTCCGGCGAGGCCGAGCGCCTGGTGATGACGCAGGCCGGCCTGGTCGACGCCGAGGGCAACCTGAAAATCAGCCCGCGGGACTTCCTCGGCTACCTGATCAATCCCTACAACCTCTACCGCACGTTCGCGGGCATGATCGGGGAGGTCGTGCTGGAGTACTGGCAGGCGTGGCGGCAGCGGCGCAAGCACGTCGAGCCACACATGCACCGCGGCGGCATCTATCCGCTGCTGCGCGCCTCCAGCGCGATCTTGCTGCGCAACATCGCCGAGTATCTGATCGTCGACGACATGTTCAGCGGCCGGCTGGTGAGCTACAGCGACTTCCTCGGCTACGACGAGGTCGCGCATCACTCCGGCCCGAGCAGCGAGGACGCGCTGGGCGAACTGCGCAAGCTGGACCGCGTCTTCCGCTCACTCGCGGTCGCGGCCCGGCGGGCGCCTCGGCGCTACCAGTTCGTCCTGCTCTCCGACCATGGTCAGAGCACGGGCGCCACCTTCCGCCAGCGGCACGGCTACACGCTGGCCGAACTGGTGGACCGCCTGATTGCAGGCGAAGATTCGGCGCTGATGGCCGGCGGCACCGGCGAAGGCTACGCGATGCTGAGCGCCCTGCTCAACCAGGCCGCCTCGGCGCCGGGGCTGGCGGGCAGGGGCACCCGCCGCATGCTGGGCGGCGAGGACGGGATGGTGGACCTCGGCCCGGACGCCGAAATGCGCGAGGCCGAGGCGCACGGCAAAACGATCGTCTGCGCCTCCGGCAACCTGGCGCTGCTCTACTTCAGCGACAAGCCCGGGCGGCTCAGCCTGGAGGCGATCGAGGCCGCCTACCCCGGCCTGATCGAGGGCCTGATCCAGCACGAGGACATCGGCTTCCTGCTCGTGCTCTCGCAGACGCGCGGCGCCCTGGTGCTCGGCAAGCACGGCGTGCGGCGGCTCGACGACGGCACGATCACGGGCACGGACCCGCTCGCCGGCTTCGAGCCAAGCACGGCGGACAGTCTGCGCCGCCTCTCAACCTTCACGAACGCCGGCGACATCGTCATCAACAGCAGCCTTGACGCGGAGAGCGGCCAGGTAGCCGCCTTCGAGGAGTTGATCGGCTGCCACGGCGGCGCCGGCGGCCTGCAAACGCGGCCGTTCCTGCTCTTCCCGAGCGCGTGGACGGCCGATGACCCGCGCATCTTCGGCGCGGAGGCGATGCACGACTTCCTCAGCCGCTTCGTTGCAGGAGCGACGCCGGGCGCATAGCGTCGGCGTCGGGCGCCAGCGCGAGCAACCGCAATGCCCTGTGCGAGGAAAGAGAACAGAGGAAACAGGAAATAGGGTGAGCGTCGCGACCCTCTATTCCCTATTCCCTGTTCCCTGTTCCCTACGCCCTGCGCCCTACCCCTTGAACCCTATGCGCAAGTGCGTGTTGTCGCAGAAGGGCTTGTTGGCGGAGCCGCCGCAGCGGCAGAGCGCCATGCGCGTGTCCTCGGCGATCAGCGTGCCGTCGATCGTTTCCAGGCGGATGTCGCCGCGCAGGTAGAGCGGGCCGTTCGGCACGGGCAGGGCGACGGGCGGCTCGTTCGGCTGCTCCTGGGCGCCGCCGTCCAGCCGGCGGAAGTGCAGGGCGCCGCTGGGGCAGCGCTGGATCACGTCGGCCACGTGATCGGCCTCCGCGCCCTCCAGCACGATCCAGGGCCGGCGGCGCGGATCGAACACCCGCGGCGCCCCGGCGATGCAGCGGGCCGAGTGGATACAGCGGCTCGCATCCCAGTGCACCTCGATCGCGTCCGTGCTGTAAACCCGTATGTCCGCCATGACCGTCGCTCCCCGAATCACCACCGTTGCTTCTGGCCGTATGATACGCAGCCCAGCCCGCTTCACGCTCAGCCGAACAGGCGCCGCGAGGCCAGGTCGGCGCCGGCGCGCAGCGCGCGCAGCTTCTCCCAGACCAGGTCGTCGGCCACCATCTGCGCGCCGGCGGCCGTGTCAAAGCCGCAGTCCGTGCCGGCCAGCACGCGGCGCGGATCGCCCACCGCCTGCGCCGCGCGCTCGATGCGCTCGGCCACGACCTCGGGATGCTCGACGTAGTTGGTGGTGGTGTCGATCGCGCCGGCGATCAGCAGCATGCCGTCGGGCAGCGGCTGCCGCGCGAAGCAGCGGTACTCGTGCGCATGGCGCGGGTTCGCCATCGAGAGCAAGAGGGCGCCGGCGTTGGCGCGGTAGAGCAGCGACAGGATCTCGGCCAGCGGCACGTCGAAGGTGTGCGGGCCGCCGTAGTTGCCCCAGCAGACGTGCAGCCGCATGCGATCGCGCGGCAGGCCGGCCGTCGCGCGGTTGATCGCGGCGATCACACGCTCGACAAAGGCGAGGAAGTCGGCCAGCGGCCGCTCGGCGAAGTAGACGTGGCGCTCCATCGCCAGGTCCGGCGCGTCGATCTGCAAGAGCCAACCCTGCGCCACGATGCGGCCGTACTCGACCGCCAGCGCCTCGGCCACGGCGTCGAGATAGGCCTCCAGCGAGGGATAGTGCTCGTTCACCATCGCCGCCGCGATGATGCCGGGCGAGGGCACCGTCATGAACGCCTCGGCAAACGGCGCCGGCTGTTCCGCCAGCGCCTCGGCAAAGCCGGCGCACTCGCGCTCCAGCGGCCCGCGATCGCTGTAGGCCACGGCGCCGATCGCCTTCGGCGGACGGACCAGGCTGACCCGCTGGCGCGAGGCGGCGCCGGCGAGGAAGCGCTCGCGGTAGCTCGGGTAGGCCTGCATGTCCTTGAACGGCGGGCGCTCGGCCTCGCCGCCGAAGCCGCTCATGCGCCGGCGCACGTAGGTGAAGAAGCTCTCGCGCGCCTGCTCGCCGTCGTTGCCGATGTCGATGCCCGCCTCAAGCTGCCTTGCCACCACGCGCCGCGTCGCCGAGCGCACCGCCGCTTCCAGCGCGGCCGGATCGACCGTCTCGCCGTGGCTCTGGCGCACGAACAGCTCGACCAGCTCCGGCGGGCGCGGCAGGCTGCCGGCGTGCGTGGTGAGAATGCGCGTCTCGCTGCGCAGCATGGCTTGCGCCCTCCATGGCGTCGGAATGCCGGCGCGCCGCGCCCGCGCTTACGGCCGCGCGAGCTGGACGTCCACGATCGCCGCCTGCCCGGCGCGCACGCGCTCCAGGCCGCGGCGCAGCGCCGGCAGGACTTCGGCCGGCTCTTCCACGCGCTCGCCGTGGGCGCCGACCGCCGGCGCCAGCAGGTCGTAGCGCGGCGCCGGCGCCAGGTCGATGCCGATGAACTCGTCCCGCGCCACGGAGTAACCCTCGGGATAGGCGGCGACCAGCGGCCGCTTCGTGGCGTTGTAGCAGGCGTTGTTGAAGATCACGGCCAGGAACGGCGCCCGCTGCTGCTGCGC
Organism: Dehalococcoidia bacterium; assembly: GCA_035310145.1. Classification (NCBI taxonomy): domain Bacteria; kingdom Bacillati; phylum Chloroflexota; class Dehalococcoidia; species Dehalococcoidia bacterium. Next base: position 16,850 of record DATGEL010000031.1, on the reverse strand, counting down.
CGCCCAGAAGGCCGCCAGCGGCTCGCCGAAGACGAACGAACCGTCGCCCACCATCGCGATCACCGGCTTCTCGGGGTTGGCCAGGCGCACGCCCAGCGCCGCGCCCAGCCCCCAGCCGAGGCCAGAGCCGCCGCTGCCGAACCAGCGCCCCGGTTCGTTCGCCGCCGTTTGCTGCCAGAGCACGCCGCTGTTGGTCACCGTCTCGTCGACGAAGAGGGCGTCGGGCGTCTCGCGTGAAAGCTCGCCCAGGCAGTGCGCCAGCCAGGCGGGCGCGATCGGCGCCGCGTGCTCGGCCCGCCGCGCCGCCGCCTGCCATTCCGCGTGCTGCTCGCGGTGGTGCGCCTCGCAGTCGGCGCGGCGGGCGGCGATGCGGCGCCTGGCCGCTTCGTCAACGAGCGGCTCGGCGTACTCGGCCAGTAGCTCGAGGGCGCGGGCGCTGTCGGCGCGGATCGCCTTGGTGAGCGGGAAGCTCCAGAGCGGGATGCGCTCTTTTATTGGGTCGATATCGATCTGGATCACGGCGGCGTCGGGCGCCGGCGCGGTGCGCGTGGGAATGTAGGGCACGTCCTGGTCGAGCACCAGCACCAGGTCGGCCTGCTCCAGCCGCCGCGAGACGTCGTAGCCCTGGTGCAGCGGATGGTCGGAGGGGAAGTTGACGCGGGCCCTGTTCTCGACCACCGGCAGCGCCAGCAGCTCCGCCAGCCGCACGAGGCCGCGGAAGCCCGCCTCCGTGCGGCCGCTCTGCCCGGCGATCACCAGCGGCCGTTCACTCTGCACCAGCCGCCGGGCCACGTCGCGCAGGGCGTCGGGGTCGCCGGCGCCCAGGCGCACGGGCGGCGCGGTTTCCGGTCTGCCGCCGCCGGCCGCCGGGGCGCCGCCCTCGGGCATCGTCTGCATCAGGTTCTCGCGCGGCAGCGTCAGATAAACCGGGCCGGGCGGGTCGCTGGCGGCGATCTGTAGGGCGCGGGAGACGACTTCACCGATCTGCTCGGAGCGGCGCAGCTCGTAGTCCCACTTCACGTAGTTGCGCACGATGCCGTGCTGGTCCATCTGTTCTTGAAGCCAGTGGATGTAGCCATCGCGGTGGCCGCGCAGCGCCGGATCCGTCGTGTAGGGGGCGCGGCCGGCGCAGATCAGCACGGCCGCGTGGCCGCGCTGCGCGTCGTGCAGCGTGCCGCCCAGGTTCTGCGTGCCGACATCGACGTGGACCATCACCGCCTGCGGCCGTCCCGTGGCGGCGTAGTAGCCGTGCGCCGCCGCCAGCGCCACGACTTCGAACAGGCAGAGCACGGTGCGCGGCGCGGGCTTGCCCAGCGCGGCGCACTTCGCCAGCGCCTCCTGCACGGGAAAGGTGTCGGTGCCGGGGTTGAGAAAGAGGCACTCGACGCCGTGCGCGATCAGCGCCTCGACGAACGCCTCGGCCGTCTCGGCCGTCTGCTCGGCCAGCGCCGTGCCCGTGGAAAGCCTGGTCTGCCTGCTCGCCGCCATCGCGTTCCCTCCCCTGTTCGGGGCATAGCGTACTAGGGAACAGGGAATAGGGAGTAGGGAATAGAGGGCGGCGGTTGGCGACCGCCGCGGTCCAGCCGCGACTCATCTCCCCCGCGGTGGCCCGGAGCGCGCAGCGTATAATCTGAGCGGAGTACTGCTGTTCAGGAGTATGCGCCTTGACGACCACCGACCTGGGCCTGCCGGCCGTGGGAGACGGCAGCGGGCTGGAGCCAGACCCGCGGATCTATGCGGAGGAGCTTGAGCTGGCCCTGCGCAACCACGCCATGCCCCTGGAGGGGTTGCGCTACCCGGTGACCCCTACCGGCCTCCACTACACGCTCGTGCACTACGACATCCCCCTGGTCGATCCGGACGCCTGGCAACTGACACTGGACGGCGCCGTGCAGAGGCCGCTCAGTCTCTCGCTGGCGGCGCTGCAGCGCCGCCCCGCACGCACGCTGCGCGTGACGCTGGAATGCGCCGGCGACGGCCGCGCCCTGCTCTCGCCCCGGCCGCTCAGCCAGCCCTGGTTCTACGGCGCCATCGGCACGGCGGAATGGACCGGCACGCCGCTGCGGCCGCTGCTGGACGAAGCCGGACTCGGCCCGGACGTGGTGGATGTGCTGTTCACCGGGCTGGACCGCGGCATCGAGGGCGGTGTCGAGCAGGACTACCAGCGCAGCCTGCCGCTGGCGGAAGCACAGCACGACGACGCGCTGCTGGCCTGGGCGATGAACGGCCAACCGCTGGAGCCGCAGCACGGCGCGCCCGTGCGCCTGATCATCCCCGGCTGGTATGGGATGGCCCACGTCAAGTGGCTGCGGGCGATCACGGCGCTGAACGAACCGTTTGCCGGCTACCAGAACGCCGTGGCCTACCGCTACAGCCAATCGCGCGCGGAAGTTGGTGAGGCGGTCGCCCTGATGCGCGTGCGCTCGCTGCTGGCGCCGCCCGGCATCCCGGACTTCCTGACCCGCATGCGCATCGTGGAGCGCGGGCCGGTCCAGCTCAGCGGCCAGGCGTGGTCGGGACGTTCGCCGATTACGCGGGTGGAGGTGAGCACCGACGGCGGCGCTTCCTGGGCGCCGGCGGGGCTGCGCTCCGCGGAGCACCCGCACGCCTGGCAGGCGTGGCACTTTACCTGGGACGCCGCCACGCCCGGCGTCTACGAGCTGCTCTGCCGGGCCACGGACGCCACCGGCGCCGTGCAGCCGGTGGAGCAGGCGTGGACCGCGCGGGGCATGGGCAACAACATGGCGCAGCGCGTCCGCGTGCGGGTGCGCTGAGCGCGGCGGCTCGCGGCGGCTCGCGGCGCTCAGCCGGGGGCGTCGGCGTGGCGCCGCGGCGCTCCATCGGCGGACAGGTCGAGGGCGCGCTGGATGCCGGGCGCGAGCAGCCGCTCGATCGCCCGGTCCAGCTCCGCCGGCGTGCCCGGCAGGTCCGCCTCCAGCCACCAAACCAGCACGCCCAGCACAGCACTGACAAACGCCGTCACCACGAGCTCGACCTCAACCGCCGGCCGGCCGCGGTGCCGGGCGATCGCGCTCTCCAGGTGTGCCCGCAGCGGCGTGGCGAGCATCTCGCGCAGCAGCCGCAGCAGCGCGGCTCCGTCCCGCGAGCCCAGCAACACCCGGTACAGCCGCCGGTGCTGGGCGGCGTGCGCGAACAGCGGCTGCAGCAAGCCGACCCCTGTGCCGAAGCGCGCCACCGTCTCCGGCGTGATGCCGGCCAGCTCGCGCTCAAGCGGCTGCCGCAGCTCCTCGAAGATGCTGAGCAGCAGCGCCTCCTTGCCGGCGAAGTGGGCGTAGAAGGTCGCGCGGCCCACATCGGCACGGTCCAGCACCGCCTGCACGGTCACCGCCGCATAGCCCCGCTCCTGAACCAGCGCCACCAGCGCATCCTGCAGCAGCCGGCGGCTGCGCAACACGCGCCGGTCGCGACGTTCGCCAGCCACCGCCGGGCCTCCCCGTTTCCGAACGCTCGCCGTGCACCGTTCGCTACGGAACGGCGGCAGCGGCCTGTGTCTTGCCGGCGTGGCGCTCGCCGCGTAGCGTAAATACCGAACGACCTGTTCAGTATCGCCCGTCGCGGGGCCGCCCGGCCAGCGGGCGAAGCTCGCTCTTGCATCTCGCTCTTGCATGAGGAAGACGATGACGAGTACACACGAGCCCTACCTCAAGGCGGCCGGCTCGGACCGCCTAACACGGTACTACGACCTGATGGCCCGGCTGGGCATGCGCGAGCGCCGGCTCAAGAACCGCGTGATCGACCTGGCTCAGCTTGCGCCCGGGCAGAGGCTGCTGGACCTGGGCTGCGGCACGGGCACGCTGGTGCTGATGGCGCATCGCCGCCAGCCGGACGCGACGGTGATCGGCGTGGACGGCGACCCGACGATCCTGGGCATCGCCCGGCGCAAGGCGCGGCGGGCCGGCATTGCGGTGCAGTTCGACGAGGGCATGGCCTACGCGCTGCCCTACGCGGACGGCTCGTTTGACTCCGTGGTTTCCACGCTCATGTTCCACCACCTGACGCCGGACCAGCGGCAGCGCACGCTGGCGGAGGTGCGGCGCGTGCTGCGCCCGGGCGGCCGGCTGGTGATCGGGGACCTGGCACGGCCGCACAACCGCCTGATGCGCCTGGTTCGGCGGCTGACGTTGGGGTTGCAGCGCCACGGCAGCTCTCTGCACGCACACGGCGCGCTGCCGGCCGAGCACCCGGCGGCGCCGGATGCAGCAGCGCCGGACGGCGACCCACAGGGCGAGATCACGCTGGAAGCGCTGCTCGCGACGAACGGCTGGCGCAGAGTCGCGCCGGCCGAGCGCCAGATGTCGCTGATCGGCACGATCGCGATCTACGCGCTGGCCCGCCCGGAGTAAGGCGGCGCGCTCCCACTCTCGGCAGCCAGCGCGGCGCGGCGATTCGGCCACACCAGATGCTTCACGCCCGGCACGCCGGCCGCGCCGCCGGGCAACCAACCAGCGTCCGGCGGTGAACGGTGCTGGTGGCTGCGGACCTGAGATGGTGGCGAGATCACGTGCCCTGCCGGCTGGACTCCAGCCGCTCGAGAATCCACATGCGGACGAGCGTCGTGGGACCGATCCCTTTCTTGTGCGCCTGCTCGCGCAGAGTCGCGAGCGTCTCGGCGTCGAGACGGATGGTGATGCCTTCGGAAAGGTTCCGGGCAAAATGAACCTTGACTGGCCTGAGCTCGTCCAGGTAGTCGGTCACGTCATGCGTATCCCAGAAGGCCGCCTCTTCTTCGCGCGAAGCGAAGGCGGGGATGCGCTCGGGAGTTGATCGGTCACGCTTGGTCATGGTGTGCCATCGCCTTTCTGCACGGCGTGATAGACGCGCTCCTTACGGCTCGCGGGCCGAGCGGTAACTGGGTAGTAGACGCCGCGGCCCTGCGGAGCCAGGACGACCGTGAGCACGCGGCCGCCGGCCGTTGGCCCGACGGAGAGGATACGTCCCGAGTGCCCGCTCAACATCTCGGGGTCACCGTGGCAGACTTCTTCAACTTCGTCGGGAGTGACCGCCTGCCGAGCGATGTGCGCGACATTCCAGCCATCCCACACCAGTCTGCGAACCGTCAACATACAGGCAAAGTGTAACGCATTGCGGTACAGGGCGCGCGTCCGCAACGGTCATGGGGCGCAGCGGTTCTGCCTTCGACCTGGGAGGATGGCGGATGGAGAATCTTGCCGAGGGATTGGCCGCTGCATCGCCCCCCACGCCCGCCGCGCCGCTGTGCTGCCGGATGGCGTGAGGCCGGCGGCGGGTCAGCCGCGCGCTGGCAGCATCACGGTGGCGGTGGCGGGCGTCGTCACGCCTTCGCGGTCGTTCTCCGCCCAGAGGTCGAGATCGACGCGGCGCGAGCCGTCTTCGGCCGTGTACTTGCGCGTGACACGGCCGCGCAGCCGCATCGTGTCGCCGGGGCGGTTCATGCGCCGCATCTGGTAGCTGAGGCAGCACACCCAGCCGTCGATGCCGGCGAAGTCGGTGAGCAGGCGGGCCAGCGCCGCGCGCGTGAAGCCGGTGTTGACGAAGATATCCTCGTGGCCGCCGGCGCGGGCGAAGGGCCGGTCGTGATGCACGGCGTAGAAATCCTGCGAGCCCGAGACCTGCTCCACGATCTTCGTCTCGCTCAGATCAAGGTCGAAGCCGGGCAGATCGTCCCCTGCGGAGACATCCTCCCAGTAGCGCTGGGCGGGCGCGGCGGCGGTGGTCATGGCGTCTTCCTCGTCCTGAGTCAGGCGTCGGCGGCGACGGCATCGGGGCTGCGGTGGGTGAGCAGCGTGTTGCGCGTCACGGAGACGAGCTCGCCGGCCGCGTTGGTGACGCGGGTCTCGAACACGATCCAGACGGCCTGCGGGTCAAGCCGGATCGGCTTCTCATAGACGTCCACGATCACCATTTGGCTTGCGAGCCGCTCGCCCACCCTTGCCGGGCGCAGGAACTCCAGCGTTTGGTTCATGTTGATCAGCCGGTCGCCGCGGGTCGGCACCTGGCGGATGAACGCCGCTCCTTCCGTGGAGGGCGGCCAGGCGCCGCGGCCGGCGAAGTAATCCGTCAGCGTGGGCGGAGAGATGACGCCGCCGAAGCGCGTCGTCGCGGCGAACTCCGGATCGAGGAAGAGCGGATTGCGGTCCTCGACCATCTGGCAGTGGCGGCGGATCGGGTCGTGCTCGACCGGGTAGCGGCCGGCGGTCACCGGCGTCGAGCGCCCGATCCACTCGCGCCGCACCACCTCGATCTCGTACACACCCGTCACTGCCGCCATGCGCCGCGTCTCCAGCTCGTTCGATCGCGTCCGCCGCCGCGGCGGCATGGTCAGGCTACCGCCTCCGGCCGGTGGAAGATAGCCACCGGCGGCGCGCACCACCCTGCGGGGCGCGTTGCCCCGTCGTCGATGCGTCCTCTGCCGTCTGTGGGATCGCGTCCGGGCATGGGGACACGGAAGGCAGCGTGGCGCCGGCGTCGTTCTGTGCGCCTGAGACTCACCGGTACGGCGAGTCAAAATGCAGGACAAGCGCTACCGGTAGCGCTCCGGCAGGTATTCGGTGACCTCGTTCACCGAGTCGCAGGGGATGCGCGCCATCTCGGCGTGCTTGCGCAAATCCCCGGTGCTGGCAGCTTCGTAGTAGCAGGTCATGTGCCTGGCGGCCGCATCGTAGTACGAGCGCCGCCAGGTGAGACCGGTAAAGAGCGGCGCACAGGCGACCGCGCGGAAGGCGGCGGCGTCGATCTCCTCCGCGCTGACGTCGCCCAGATCTCGCTCGATGCGATACAGCGCCATCACACTGCCTCCCGCCGCGGCAACCGATCCGACTCGATGCAAACAAAATGATAGCACGAGTGGATACATCTCGCGCGGCACAGCGGTCCGCACGAGGGGTGCTGGGAGACAGCGAAGCGGCGCCTCAGCCGGGGGGGCCGAGCGGTTTGAGCATCCGTTCGACATCGCCCGCGCGCACGCGCAGCGCCCGCAGACCGGCGACGCGGCGGGCCGGCAGCGTGCCGGCGCGGATCCAGGCGCGCACCGTCTGCACGTGGACCTGCAAGTAGTCAGCGACCTCTTCCGGGGTCATGAGCTGTTCCAGCGAGCCGGCGGCGCCGTGGGGTTGCTGCAGGTAGCGCTCGATCTGTTCCGGCGTCACACCCAGCTCGCCGAACACCCGCCCCGGCAGCCCTTCGCCCCAGCGCATCAGCGCGAGCAGCAGGTGCAACTCGTCGATCTGCGTGCGCTCGCTGCGCCGCACCTCCTGCATCAGCAGGCGCGAGAAGCGGACGAAATCCTCCGAGGCGGCGGCAACCGGTCCGGGAACGGCGTTGCGCTCCACCAGATCCTCGATCAGGCGCACGTCGATGGTGATGGGGCCGAGCGTGAAGTAGCCGAAGCGAGCCATTCGCCGCAGGAAACTGAGAAAGAAGAGGTCGGTCGTGTTCTCGCAGCCCAGCCGCGCCGCGATCGCATGCACCTCGCGGTTGATCTGATCGACGAGGGTGCCGGACTCCAGGGCTGCATCACGATCCGACATGCCTTCATTCTCAGTGTTTGCAAGCTCACATGCAAAAGCGGTCTGCGGCGCGTTGATCTTCTTGACAGCAACGGTTCGCTCATCTAATAAGAGCGTATAACGTTGTCTGGCGTAGTGTAAAGGCGCCACGCGGACGACGCCGCACAAGAAGGAGACGACCGTGACCACGGCTGAAGCCCCGGCCTCCCCGCTGAGCCAGGAGTTGCTCGACGGCTGCGCGAGCCGCGCCGCCGGCTACGACAAGGAGAACCGCTTCTTCACGGAGGACTTCGAGGCGCTGAAAGAGGCCGGCTATCTCAAGATGGCGGTGCCCAAAGAGTTCGGCGGCCTCGGCATGAGCCTCGCTGAGGTCTGCCGCGAGCAGCGCCGCCTCGCCTACTACGCCCCCGCCACCGCGCTCGCCGTGAACATGCACCTCTACTGGACGGTGCTCGCCGCCTCGATGCGGGCGATGGGCGATCCCTCGACGAGCTGGATGCTCGAGGAAGCAGGCCAGGGTGAGGTCTTCGCCGCCGGCCACTCCGAGTCCGGAAACGACCTGGTCGGCATGGCCTCCACCACCCGCGCCGAGCGCGTCGACGGCGGCTATCGCTTCTACGGCCACAAGAACTTCGGCTCGCTGTCACCGGTCTGGACGCGCCTCGGCCTGCATGCGCAGGACAACGACGACCCGACTGGCCCGAAGATCGTGCACGCCTTCTTGCCGCGAGCCACGTCGGGCTTCCGCGTCGTCGAGACCTGGGACACGCTCGGCATGCGCGCCTCGCGCTCCGACGATACCGTTCTCGAGGGCGCCTTCGTGCCCGACCGCTATATCGGCAGCGTCACGCCGGTCGGCTTTGCCGGCGCCAATCTGTTCGTGTTGTGTCTGTTTGGCGCCGCCGAGCCGACGATCTCCAGCGTCTACCTCGGCATTGCCGAGCGGCTGCGCGACCTGGCCGTGGCCAGCGCCACCAGGAAGACCTCGATCGCGCTGGGCGGAAAGTCCATGGCCTACAACCCGATGATCGAGTACATCGTCGGCGAGATCGGAATGGAGATCGAGGCGATGGCGGCGCACCTGGAGCGCGTCGCCGATGACTGGTCGAACGGCGTGGATCACGGCGGCCTGTGGCCGCTGAAGCTGGTGGCGATGAAGTGCCGCGTCACGGAAGGCGCCCGCCAGGTGGCGAAGCTGGCGCTCGACGTGGTGGGCGGCGGCGCCATCTTCCGGGGGCAGGAGATCGAACGGCTGTTGCGCGACGTGACGCTGGCCACGATCCACCCGGCGAACTCGGCGCTGGCGCACGAGGTGGTCGGCAAGTCCTTGCTCAGCACGCTCGGCCAGGAGCCGCGCTGGGGCTGACAGGGAACAGGGAAGAGAGCAGAGGGAAGAGGGGGCCGCTTCAGCCCCCCTCTTGCCTGCGCCTCCCGATCTTTGGCTGGGAGCCGCTGATGACCACCACCACCCAACCGTCCGATAGCGTCCAAGCGTCGCCGCTTGACGCCGCGCGCGCCCTGGCGCCGCTGCTGCGCACGCTGGCGGACCAGACCGAGCGCGAACGGCGATTGCCGCCCGAGGCCGTCGATGCGATGCGCCAGGCGGGCCTCTTTCACCTGACTGTTCCCCGCGATTTGCACGGCCTCGAGGCCGAACCCTTGCCGCTGATGCAGGCGATCGAAGAGGTCGCCGCGGCCGACGGCTCCGCCGGCTGGTGCGTGATGATCGCCGCGCAGAACGCGGCACTCGCCGGCTTCGCGCAGCGGGAGGCGGCCATGGCCATGGTCGGCGCCGGCGGCATCATCGCCGGCACGGCGCGGCCGATCGGCCGCGCCGTGCCCGCAGACGGCGGCTGCGTCGTGAGCGGGCGCTGGCCCTTCGCCAGCGGCAGCAGCCACGCCGACTGGTTTGCCGGTGAATGCCTGCGCTACGAGGGCGGCGGCGACCAGCCGCAGCGCGACGAGGCCGGCAACGCCGTGAGCTACATGGCCTTCCTGCCCCGCGAGCAGGTGACGGTGCACGACACGTGGTTTACCACCGGCCTGCGCGGCACGGCGAGCAACGACTTCAGCGTGGACGGGGTCTTCGTGCCCGATGCCTTCCTGCTGCGCATGATGCCCGTGCCCTGGCACCCGTGGCCGTTCTACCGCACGCTGGCGCTGATGTTCACCACGCACGGAGCGCACGCGCTCGGCCTGGGGCGAGCGGCGGTGGAGGCGGCGGTCGAGGCGGCGCGGCGCAAGATCGGCTGGGGCACGGACCGGCCGCTGGCGGAGCAGGGGCGGCTGCAACTGCAAGTTGCCGAGGCGTTCGTTTTGGTGGAGTCGGCGCGCGAGCATCTGCACGGCGCCGCCGGCCGCCTGTGGGGAGCCGCCCAGCGGGGCGAGGATCTGGGCCGGCTCAACTCGCGGGTGCGCCTGGCCACCAGCCACGCCGCCACGGCGAGCTGGCGGGCGGTCGACCTGCTGCACGGGGCGCTGGGCACGAGTTCCGTCTTCGCCGGCAGCCCGCTCGAACGGCAGTTCCGCGACATGCGCACGGCGGCCGCGCACGTGATGGTTGGCCCGCTTACCTACGAAGCAGCCGGGCGAGTCGAGCTCGATCTGCCGGCCGGCATGCCGTTCTTCTAGAGCCTGTTTCGCCCTTTCGCATCCGGCCCTGCGCGGCGTTCCCGGGCGGACTCTGCGCTGGAGCGGTCGGCTGCCTCCATGGCCTCGGCCCGGCCAGCAGCGCGCTGCCGTTGCAGTGCCGATTGCTGTGCCGCATGCGGCCGCCGGCGCGCACGGCTCTTGCCGCGTATCACCGCAGCGCGTCGGTGGTCTACCTCACGCAGACCGTGTTCGCGGCCTCACTGCGATCATTCCGTGTGCAAACTACACTTGTGCAGGGGTTCAAGACCAGCTTGCAGTTCCGCCGCCAGGCGTCCCTCGAACTGCGATCGCCAGTCTTGATGCGAGTCATTCCTCCAGCCCATGCAGCGGCGTCGCCGCGCCGGCAGCCGGGTGAGTTGCCGTACGGGCCAGTGGACCCAGGACCGCGCGGGTGCGGCGCACGGTCCGCCGATGGGGCAACCCTCCCTCACCGGCGCCCACGCATTCCGTTGAGCCTGCGTTCATGCAAGGAGGCAAGCCATGCATCGCCTTGTTCCGACCGTTTCCCTCACCGCGCTCGGGCTGAGCGCCCTGCTCTCCAGCGCCTGCGGTTTTCAAGGGAGAGGACCCGACATTATCTGCAACATCCAGAGCGGCAGCGCCACGGTGTCGAGTCCGACGGGGTACTTCGGTCCGCCCGACATCTCCGGCGTCAACCGCGCCTACAACCTCTCGGGCAGCTGCGACGTACGGACGAGTGACGGCGACATATTGACGGGAGAGGTTTGGACCGTCACAAACCTCTACGTGTACGACGAATACCATCCGGGGGAGCACGAGGCGCGCGAGGAGATCCGTGGCACGGGCCTCAATGTGCGCTCGGAGTGGAGCTGCGACCTCGACCCGTGGGTGGCGCCCGACGCCCACTGCACTCGCCAGTCCTTCGAGGGCGTCTATCCCCCGGTCGCCAAGAGGATCATCGACGCGAGTCAGGCTGCGCCCGTGAGCGCGGGCTATCTGACCGGCGATGCCCGGCAGAACGTCCTACTGCGGCTGATCGCCGACTACAAGGACAAGGCAGCGCTCTTCCCGAACCCCTGTTTCGGCGATGCCGAGTACACGAGCCTGGTGCTCCTGCCCAGCGAGGGCCAGCAGATCACTTCTCCCAGCTCCGTGCCGCTCAACGTGAAGCGCGGTGCCGCGGACGGCTGCACGGCCGCGCTCGACGGCGTCGATCCGGTCTTCGACGTCGAGTGGGAGTACGCCGATGCCTCGGGCACCTACACGATCGCGCCGCCGATCGTCGCCAGCTTCGACGCCCGCGTCTCCACCCACGCGATCCAGATCCCGTTCGCCGCATTCGCGCCGTACACCACGCCGCAGGCTGTTGGCACCTGGCGGGTACGGGCGCGGCTCAGCCTGCAGCCGAACGCCGTCTGGAGCGACTGGGTCAACTTCACCCTGGTCGGCGTGCCGCAGTCGTAGGGGCCGACTACCCGCACATCTGCCCCCGCCGCCCACCCCACGTTGCCGGGGCGGGCGGCGAACTCCGCGGAGCCAGCGGGGGCAAGCCCTCGCCTCACGTTGGGCAGCCAAATGTCCGGCGCGTCAGCGCCGCCCTAAGCGCGTTATGCTGCACGTGCGGAGGGGGCTCGCGCGGTGCTGCGAACCCCGATTGCGTGGCATGACGCGGACCAGGAGACGTGGCCGTGGCGCAGGTTCCGGTTGAGCCGGAGACGCTGTTGAGCCAGCTGCGGACGGCCGACCTGCTCGGCGCCCTTTCGCTGGCCGCCGATCTCGCCGTTGGGCTGCCCGAAGAGCACGCGGTTCGCGCCTGCTATATCGGTATGCACATCGCCGAGCGGCTTGGGCTTTCAGCCGATCAGCGCGCGGCGCTCTATTACGCCGAACTGCTGATGGACGCCGGCTGCACCGCCTGGACGAGCCAGCTGGCCGTGGCCATCGTCGGCGATGAGATCGTGGCCCGGCGCGCGTTCGTCTACCGCGGCGACGACCGCAACCCGTTCGACGTGCTCAGCTGGCTGAAGGACTATGTGGGCGTAGAGGCTCCGCCCCCGCTGCGGGCGGCACGGGTGCTCGCCTTTGCGCTGCACGGCCGGGCGAACGCGCGCGAGGCGTTTCGCAACACCTGCGAGGTGGCGCAACGCTTTGCGGGGCGGCTCGGGATGCCGGCCGAGGTGCAACGCGCCCTGCTCTCAATCTTCGAACAGTGGGATGGTCACGGCCCGCACGGCGCCCGCGGAGAGCAGATTCCCCTCGTCTCGCGCATCGTCTATGCGACAAGCTTCATCGAGGCGTTCCATCGTATCGGCGGCCGCGCGGCGGCCCTGCGGCTGGCGCGGCGCCGGCGAGGCTCCGCCTTCGACCCCGCGGTGGTCGATGCCTTCCTCGCCGTGTCCCGCGGCGCCGCGTTCTGGGAAGGACTGGAGCAGGAGTCGGTGTGGTCCACGGTGCTCGCGCTGGAGCCGGTGTCGTCCTGGCGCTACGTTGCCCCCGCGCAGTTGGAGGACGTCGCGCTCGCCTTCGCCGACTTCGCGGACCTGAAGTCGGCTTTCTCCGCCGGCCACTCGCGGCGCACCGCTGACGTGTCCGAGCGCATGGCCCGGCGGCTGGCGCTGCCCGCTGCGGAGACGGCACACGTGCGCCGGGCCGCGCTGCTGCACGACCTCGGTTTGGTGGCCGTGCCGTCCTTCACCCTTGAGAAACCCGAGGCGAAGCGCACCGCGATCGAGCGGGAGCGCCTGCGCCTGCATCCCTATCACGCCGAGCGCATTCTCGCGAGCGTCCCCGCGCTGGCGCCGGCCGTGCCGCTGATCGCCGCGCACCACGAGCGGATCGACGGGCAAGGCTACTACCGTGGTCTCTCCGGTTCGCAGATTCCGCTCGGCGCCCGTATCATCGCCGTCGCCGATCGCTTCGACGAACTCACGCACGCTGCCCCCGGCCACCCCGCGTTCGACCCGCGCACGGCGCTGCAGCAACTGCGCGTGGAGGCGGGGAGCAACCTCTGTCCGCAGGCGCTCGGGGCCCTTGATGACACGTTGGCGCTGGGCGGGCCGGCCGCGGCGGCTCAGCGCAGGCAGCCGCCGCGGCAGTGGCCGGCGGGGCTCACCGATCGCGAGGTCGAGATCCTGCGCCTGCTCGCCCGCGGCGCGAGCCGCCGCCAGGTCGCGCAGCAGCTCGTGTTGAGCGAGCACACCGTGCGGCACCACCTGGAGCATATCTACAACAAGGTTGGCGTCAGCACGCGCGTCGCCGCAACGCTGTTCGCCGTTGAGCACGGCCTGCTGCCGTAAAAGGGGCGGCCTTCGTCTCCCGTTCTCTGAACCTGTGCGTGCCTCTCGATCACAGGCGTGAGCCGGCGGTGGGCGCTCCAGCCGGATCGCTATGTCTCGGCCTGCTCCGGTTTCTGCTCAATTTGAGCACAGCGCTCGCCCATGTGCCCGTTGCGCGCGGCGGATCTGCTGGCGCACGGGCGCTGCGTGTACAGCGGAGCGGGGCGGTGGATAGTGTCCTGACGAACCTACCCCCGCGTGTGGGCCGTATCTACCTGAGCGAATGGCGCCCCGCTGCGACGAGCCAGCGATCGCTGGTCAAAATGGGACACTCGTCCGATGCCGGCGCCGCGGCGGACAGCCAGGATCGCAAGTAACGGACGCAGGTCTCACGAGCCAGACAGAGGCGGGCCCGATGCACGAGGACGTCAACGACACCGGCGACGAGCACCGGCGAATGGGCGAAGCGTTGATCGCCGCCGTAGTGAAGCGCGACTTCGCGGCACTGGAAGCGTGCTTTCATCCCGAGATCCGGTTTCGGGCGCTGGTTCCGCCCGGTGTGCGCGAAGCGACGGGCGCGCAGGATGCGGTGGCGTATTTCCAGCGCTGGTTCGGCGACGCCGATCAGTTGGAGCTGCTTGAGAGTGACGCCGGCACGCTGGCCGACCGGCTGCATGTGCGCTACCGCTTCCTCGTCGTGGATGCCGACGGCAGACAGACCGTGGAGCAGCAGGCCTATGGCGACCTGCAGGACGGCAAGCTCGTGCGATTGGACCTCCTGTGCTCAGGGTTCCGGCCGTTCCTCGCTCCGGGCCAGGCGGCAGTCCCGGCCGCGGTGCTGGATGCGATCGGAGCGACCTGCGCCACGCTCACGCCGCTGATTCAGCGCACGATGCGAACGCTGGCGAGCGGCCAGGTACTGGAAGTCTGCGCCGACGAGCCCGAGGCGTGTGAGGGCATTGCCGCCTGGAGCCGGTTGACCGGCAACGCGTTGCTGGCAACGGTTGAGGAGGAAACGGGGCGAACGCGCTTCTACCTGCGCAAGCGAACTTGACAGCCGCCAGGGCTGGAATTGGCCGTGCCTGTGATCGTCCACACCGCAACCACCAAACTGCCGGGCCACGCAGTCATCATCAGTCATCGGTTGAGGGAGACCGCCGTGAGCAAGCTGCTGGTGAACGCAACCCATGGGCCAGAGGACGCGGAGCGGGCGATCCTGCCGTTCGTCGTCGGCAACGTCGCGGCGACGGCCGACCAGGAGGCGGTGGTGCTGCTGACGATCGAGGGCGTCTGGCTGGCGACCAACCGCTGCGCCGGCGCTGTCCAGAAGGATGGCTTTCCGCCGCTGCAAGAGGTGGTGCAGTCGTTCGTCGCCAACGGCGGGCAGATCTGGGCCTGCGGCGCCTGCACGAAACCGCGCGGCATCGGCGCGGCAGACCTGATCGATGGCGCACGCATCGTCACCGCCGCGAACGTGGTCGAATACATGGCCGCCGGCGCCGCGACGCTGAGCTTCTGACGCGGTGCGCCGGGGCACAGTCCGCACGGCGTCCGCGCTGGCGGCATGGGTCGGAGATATACTCGTCGGCCGGCTGGGCGAAGGGAGGGTCTGGTCGTGTCCCGTCGTCTCCGCGCTGCCAGCCTGATGCTGTTCGCGGCTGGCCTGGCTCACTCCGGCTTTGGCGAGCTGCTCCTGCTCCGCCTCATGGAACTGGAGAGCGTGCAAGGATTTCCCGCACTTCCGGGCAGCGACACCCTCGCCAGGGTGTTTTGCGCCGACACGCCGGCGGCGGCGACGCGGACGCTCCGCACCGCCTGGCACACCCCGACGCTGCTTGGCTGGGCATTCGCGCTGCTGCTCGGTCGCTACGCGTCCCGCACAGAACTCGGGGCCGGTGAGCGGTTCGTCGTCAGGACGACCGCCGTCGCTCTCTCGGTGTGCGCCGTCGTGTGGTTCGCCGGGACCAGAGGGAAGCATCCCGGCTGGGCGGCGTTCCTGGTCAGCGCTGTCCTTTGCCGGGTGGCAGCGGGCTGAGCCGTTTGGAGTCTTGCCGCGTCTCTTGCCCGTGAGCGACTGGCGCCTCACGGCCGGGCGGCTCCATGACGATCGCGCGAAACCGCTCCCGGCCGTTTGCAACAGGCTGCAGAGAGGGGGCTTCCGATGGGAGGCAACCCGGCGCCCGTACTTGATCCTCAGGAGTCCTGCCAGCGTGCCATCGCTGCCGGCCTCATCGTCCGTTGCGCGCATCCGCTCAACTGTGAGACGCCGATTCACGCGCTTATCGGTGGGGTTGTGACGCCGAACGCGCACTTCTACGTACGCAATCATTTTCAGATTCCCCGGCTCGATCCAGAGACCTGGCGGCTCAGCGTGGGCGGAGTCGTCGAGAGGCCGTTGAGTCTCGGCCTGCGCGGCATGCGCAGCCTGCGCTCGCAAACGCTCGTCGCCACATTGGAGTGCGCGGGCAACGGTCGCTCGCTGCTGCACCCGGCGGTTGAGGGTGAACAGTGGCAGTTGGGAGCGGTAAGCACGGCCGAGTGGGCAGGCGTGCCGCTGGTGGAAGTCCTGGAACGCGCCGGCATCAAGGCGAGTGCGCGGGAGGTGCTGTTTCGGGGCGCCGACGCGGGATCGCTGGAGACGGAAACCGGCGCGATCCACTTCGAACGCAGCCTGACGCTCGCCGATGCGCGGGATTCGGGGGCGCTGCTGGCCTATGCCATGAACGGTGAACCCTTGCCGGTGCAGCACGGCTATCCCCTGCGACTGATCGTTCCCGGCTGGTATGCGGTAGCGTCGGTCAAGTGGCTGACCGAGATCGAGGTCATCGACCGGGCGTTCCGAGGCCATTTCCAAACGGAGCGGTACATCGTTGAGCGCGAGCAGTGCGGCCGGGCGGTGAGCGAGCCAGTAACGCTCCAGCGGGTCCGCGCCTTGATTACGGAGCCCGAGCCGGGCGCACGGGTCGCACGCGGCACGTTGACCATCCGCGGCGTCGCCTGGTCCGGAGCGGCGCCGATCGCGCACGTCGAGCTCAGCGTTGGCGGCGGCGTGTGGCAAGCGGCTCGCTTGATCGGCGAGCGGCAGCGCCACGGCTGGCAATGGTGGGAGTTGCTTACCCGCGTCGAGCAGTGCGGGTTGATCGGAATCCGCGCTCGGGCAACAGATCTGGCCGGTCGCGTCCAGCCCGAGCAACCCGAGTGGAATCGACTCGGCTATGCGACCAACCAGATTCAGGAGGTGCCGATTCGCGTGGGCGAACGAGGAATCAGACAATGAGGCGGCCATCGGCGCCGCAGACGAGTCATCTCACCCCGGTTAGGGTCTGTCTGATGAATGGACCCGTTGCCCGGTATCCTGTGCAGGAGGGTGTGCACACCACAGGAGCTGGGCATGGTCGGGCGGGGAGAACTGACGGACGCAGCGTGGGCGGTGCTTGCGCCGCTCCTGCCAGGCAAT
>DATGEL010000030.1 GCA_035310145.1 Dehalococcoidia bacterium | reverse complement strand
CCTCTCCTTCTTCTGATTGGACATCGCGTTCCACGCGATACGGATCATTGGGAGAAGGAGAGGGGTAAGGGGGGTGAGGTTGAGGGCCCGCCGCCCGCCTCCTACACCAGCCCGCGCTCGACCATCGCCTCGGCGATCTGCAGGGCGTTGAGCGCGGCGCCTTTGCGCAGGTTGTCGCTCACCAGCCACAGCGCCAGGGCGTGCGGATGCGAGGCGTCGCGGCGGATGCGGCCGACGTAGACGGGGTCTTTGCCCGCCGCCTCGGCCGGGTGCGGATAGACGCCGCGCGCCGGGTCGTCCTCGATGCAGATGCCGGGCTGGGCCGCCAGCAGCTCGCGCGCTTCCTCCGGCGCCATCGGCCGGGCGAACTCGACGTTCACCGCCTCGCTGTGGCAGGTGTAGACGGGCACGCGCACACAGGTGGAACTGATGGGCAGGTCGGGCGCATGCATGATCTTGCGCGTCTCCTGCACCATCTTCCACTCTTCCTTCGTGTAGCCGTTCTCCAGGAAGCTGTCGATCTGCGGCAGCAGGTTGAAGGCGATCGGGTGCGGATAGACCTCGGCCGCCGGCCGCGCGTTCGCATCCAACGCCAGCGCCCGCGACTGCGCCCGCAGCTCTTCCACCGCCGCCGTGCCCGTGCCCGAGACGGACTGATAGGTCGAGACGACGACGCGCTGCACGGGGTTGACCTGGTGCAGCGGCCAGAGCGCCAGCACCAGCGGTGTGGTCGAGCAGTTGGGAATCGCCACGATGCGGCCGTGGCCGTCGAGATCGGCCGCGTTCACTTCGGGCACGACCAGCGGCACCGACGGCTCCATGCGAAAGGCGGAGCTGTCGTCGATGGCGACGGCGCCGGCCCGCGCGGCGATCGGCACCCACTGCCTGCTCGCCTCGGTCGTGGCCGAGACGAAGGCGAAGTCCTGGCCGGCGAAGCTGTGCTCGGTTGTCGCTTCAACCGGCAGATCGTCGCCGCGGAAGCGCATGGTCGTTCCGGCCGAGCGTTTGGAGGCGAGCAGGCGCAGCGACTTCAAGGGAAAGGGGCTCGTCTCGAGAATGCGCAGGAATTCGCGCCCGACGAGGCCCGTCGCGCCCACCACGGCCACGCTGTACAGCCGGTTCGCCATCTCCTCCTCCAGAAAACGTGCAGGCGGCGCCCAACCAGAGAACGGCGCCGCGCATTCATGATACGCGGCGCCCGTCCGGAGCTTCAACGGCGCCGGCACAGCAGCGGCGCGGCAGCGGCAGCCGGGCGAGTGCCTCGTCCGCCGATGGAACCACGACGCCCTCGCCTTCGGGTTGTTGTTCTGGGCAAACGTCCTTAGACCGGTCAGCTCGCCGGCGCCGCGGTCCCGGCAGATGACAGAACGCGCGCGGGGAAGCGGGTTCGCGGCCGCTAGGCTGTGTCTTGCGGCCGCGGGCGGGCAGGGGAGCGCGCCATGTGGCAGGGCCTGGAACGATGAGTGTCTTGCGCACAAGGCTGCGGGCGCTGCTGCTCGGCATCGCCGTGCTGCTGGGCGCGGGGCTCTGGCCGGGGCGCGGCGTGCTGGCGATTTCCGCGCGGCCCGCCCAAACGGCGCAGCCCGGCGCCTATCTTGTGCACGCCGACGGCACGGGCGCACTCAAGCTCGCCGCCGGCCCGGCGCGGCTGTTCTGGGCGCCGGACGACGATCGCTTCGCCCTCCTGCAGGAGATCGAGGGGACGGCCGCGATCTCGGTCGCCCACGCGGCCGACGCGGGCGACGGCCTGATCGTGTTTCAAGGCGCCGACAGCCCCGTCGACGACGTCGCCTGGTCGCCGGATGGCGGCTCACTGGCGTTGACCAGCGGCTTCGCCTTGCAGATCGTCGCCGCGGACGGCTCCGGGCCGGCGCGCCAGATCGCCGATCACGTCTACGCCTTCGCCTGGGCGCCCGGCAGCGGGGCGCTCGCCGTCGTGCAGTGGGACGGCCAGCCCGGCCACGGCGAGAGCCTGACGACGATCGCGGCAAGCGACGGCGCGGCCATCAGCCACATCCTGCCCGGGCAGACAAAGACCTGCCCTTCGCGGCTGGCATGGTCGGCAGACGGCGCCTATCTCGCCTTCAGCGCCGGCCTCTTCCAGAACCCGGTCTGCGGCGACCCGGCGCAGACGGCGCACGGCCTCTGGGTCTGGGACACCGCCGCGAAGGCGCTGCGGCAACTGGAGACGAAGGACGTCGGCCTCCTGCCGCGCTGGACGGCGGACGGCCAGATCGTCACGGTGCGCGAAGAGGACCCCTTCGCCCGCTCCGTGGTGGCCTACGCGCCGGCGGGCGGCGGCCAGGTCCTGGCGCAGTACTTCGACGACTGCCGCGAGCTGAGTGACCTGGGCGCGGGTGCGCAGGCCGGCGGCGGCGCGGCGCTGTTCCTGGACACCAGCGGCGATCTGCCGCAGATCGTGACGCTGCCGCTCGCCGGCGGCGATCAGACGGACCTCTCGCCGCCGGGAGCGTACACCGCCCTGCCGCTGCTTTCGCCGGACGGCAGCGCCGTGGCCTACTCGCTGGCCGGCGACGGCGACTACGCGGACCTGGCGATCGTGCGTACAGACGGCACGCCCCGCGCCGCCATGGCCGGCAACGGGTTGAGCCTGCGCGCCGAGAGCTGGTCGGCCGACGGCGCGACGCTGTTCGTCACCACGCAACCCCGGCCGTTGAACCGCTGCGCCCGCGTCGATCAGTAAGGCCGCCAACCACACGCCGCAAACCCGACGCCAAATCGTATCAGCAACCCACGATCGCCCCTCTCCCTCTCTCGATGTACCATCGCGTTCCACGCGATATACACGATTGGGAGAGGGAGAGGGGGTGGGGGTGAGGGTGAGGGCCCGCCCTCAGCGCGCGAAGACCGCGCCCGCCACGCCGCCCGCAAGCACGATCAGCGCCGGGCTGATGCGGCGGCTAAGCAGCGCGGCGGTCGCTGCCACGACGATCGCCGCCGTGGGCACGTCCACCACCGAGGCGCGAATCAGCGTCCAGCTCCCGGCCAGCAGCAGCCCCAGCGTCACCGGTGCAATGCCGCGCTCCAGCGCCGTGCGCCAGGCCGAGTGACTGAGCTTGTCCCAGCGCCAGCCGGCGACGTAGGCGACGCCGCCCACGGGCAGGAACATCGAGAGCATCGCCGCCAGCGCGCCGAACACGCCGGCGACCTTGTAGCCGATGCCCATCACCATCAACATGCCGGGGCCGGGCGTCAGCGCCCCCAGCGCGTAGCAGTCGGCGAACTCCTGCGTCGTGATCCAGTGATGCTGGCCAACGGCCACCCGCTCGATCTCCGGCAGCACAGAGATGCCGCCGCCGAAGGCCGCGAAGCTCGTGCGCACCAGCAGCAAGACGAGATCGAACAGGTCGCGCGCGTGGCTCATGCGCCGCCGTCCGTTTCACCCTTGCTCGCCGCTGCCTTCGCCGATCGAGCAAGCAGCGCCGGCCGCTTCGGCAGCGGCGCACGGAAGAGCAGCACGCCGAGCGCGCCCAGCAGCAGGATCGCCAGCAGCGTGGGCAGGTGCAGGACCAGCACGGCAACCAGCGTGAGCAGGCCGAGCAGCGCCGCGCGCAGGCCGCGGGCGCTCTTCCAGCCGATCTGCACGGTGGTGCCCAGCGCCAGCCCGGCCGCGGCAGCGGCGATGCCGCGGAAGGCCGGCCCGGCGCCCGGCACCTGCCCGCGCGCGAAGTAGAAGGCGCTGAGGCCCAGCATCAGCAGGGCGCCGGGGCCGAGCGTGGCGATCAGCGCCAGCGCCGCGCCGCGGAAGCCACGCAGCCGCTGGCCGAGCAGCACCGCCAGGTTGCTGACGTTCGGCCCCGGCAGGAGCTGGCTGATCGCCAGCCGCTCCAGCATCTCCTGCTCGCTGAACCAGCGGCGGCGCGTGACCAGCTCATGAAAGTAGTAGGCGAAACGGCCGCCGCCCATGCTGATCAGGCCGATCGTGCCGAAGGCGCGGAACAGCAGCCACAGCCCCACGGCCGCGGGGCGCGAGGACTGGACAGCCGGCAGCGGAGGGCGGTCTGGAGCGCTCCGATCGGAGGGCATGCAACCGGACTCCAATGGCAACACGCACGCGGCGAAGCGGCGCAGCCCGCACACGGAACGCGGGTACGGCCGCGATTGTAGCAGGCCGGCGCGCGCCGTCACGGCCGGCCGCTGCGCCGCCGGCCCGCCGCTCAGCTAATGCGGCAGCGGGATCTCGACCAGCGACTGGCCGATCACGCCGATCAGGCGGTCGCGCGCCGGGTCGACCGCGGCGCCGCGCAGACCCGCCAGCTTCACCTGCGTGAGCTGCCGCTTGAAGGTGCCGTTGGCGTCCAGCACGACGATGCGGCTGTTGCCACGGTCGGGCAGATAGAGGGCGCCGCTCTGCGGGTTGTAGAGCAGCGGCTGCGCGGCGGCCGGTGGCTTGTCGATGCCGGCGAGCTGGAACTGCAGCTCCTGGCCGTCGGCGAAGTGGCGGATGCTGCCGTTTTGGCCGGAGAGGAAGATGCCGCCGATCACCGACATGCCCGTGGCCTCGCGCACCTCCGGCCGCTGAATCGCCGGCGCCGGCTCGGTGTCGAAGCCGCCGGCGGAGCGGGCGTAGCGCCACACCGTGCCGGCCGCGGCGTCGAGCACGTAGAGGTCGCCGCCCGCGACGGCCAGCGCCGTGTCGCTCTTCCACTGGTCCACGCCGCGCAGGGGGATGGCGCGCAGGTCGTTGCCGGTGAGGCCGAACAGGTGATGCGCCGCGTCCAGGATCAGCAGCGTGCCCCTGTCGCCGGCGCCCTGCGGCGCCAGCCAGGCGATATGCCGCGCCTTGCCGGCGGTGACGCCGTCGATCTGGCTGCCGTCTTCGTAGGCCACGTCGGGCGGCACGCTGGCATCGCGCGAAACGCTGAAGACTTTGCCCAACGAGACGTCGAGCACGTACATCGCGTCGCCCGCGGCCAGCTCGACGGTGGAGGAGGTGCTCAACCCCGCGGCGGAGAGATCGGCCAGCTCGGGCACGTCGTTGAGCGGGTAGACCGCGTTCATCACGCTCAGCGCGTCGGCCACGCTGGTCGCGATCGGCGCGGCCTGGCTGTTGCCCGGCTTCAGGCGGCGGGCCTCGTCCACGTTGGACTGCGCCTGGTTCAGCAGCTCCCGGCGCTTCGAGAGATCGGCGGTGGCGTTGGCGCTGGCGAACTCGCTCTGCGCCGAGCGGATCAGGGCGCTAAAGCGCTGCGAGCGGCCGCTGTTCACCAGCGCCGGCAGGCCGAGCCAGGCCAGCAGGATCACGCCGAGCAGCCCCGCGCCGCCCAGCAGCAGCGGGCGCGGCAGCCGCGGGCCGTGTCCCAGGCTGGAGAAGCCGGGCGGGCTGCCGCGCATGCGCACGCGCGAGCCGGCGAGCTTGTTCGCCGCTTCGAGCACGGCCTCCGGCGTCGCCAGAGCGTGCGCCGGGGCGCTGCGCGGCTTGCGCAGCCGCTCCTCACCGAGGATGCGCAGCACGCCGTCGCCCTGGTCCGGGTGCGCGGCACGCACGATGTGGAACGGGTTGCGCCCCAGCGGCGACGGCCCGCGGCGCGGGCGCTCGGGTTTGATCGGCGGCTCGGGCAGCGGCTCGTCGCGCGCCGGCTCGGGCTCGCCACGGCCGAAGATGCCACGCCCGCCGGAGCGGCCGGCGTCGATCTCGCCAAACGGCTCGGCGGCGCGGCCGGGCGTGGGCTCGTCCGACTCACGCGTTGGCACCGGCGGCATCGTGCTGCGCCCGGCGCGGCGCGGGGCGCCCTGAGCCGGAGCGGCCGCGGCGCCCGCTGGTTCGTCCTCATCCTCGTCGCGGCCTTCGCGGCGCGCGATCTCGCCCACGACCGAGACGAGCAGCACGCCGCAGTCGCGCTCGTTCTGCGCCAGCCGGAACAGCTCGGCCACGCCGCTGTCGGGGTCCAGCCGCAGGCAGCGGGCCACGGCGGCCGCGTCGATGCGCCCGGCCAGGTCCGCGCTCAGCAGGGCGATGCTGTCGCCCGGCGCCAGCAGCAGGCGGTGGAACCAGGGGTCGAGCGCCTCACCCTCGCCCAGCGGCCGGCGCGAATCCCCTTCCAGCGGCTCCAGCCGTTCCACCCGCCCGCTGTGCAGCCAGTAGGCGACGCTGGCCCCGGCCTGCGCCAGATACGCCTCGTCGCCGGCGATCGCCAGGGCGGAGACGCCGATGCCCATGCGGTGCTCGGGCAGGCTGGAGCGGTTCCAGCTCGAGAGGTTGTGGTGCGCCTGGCCGAGCGCCAGCAGCAGGTTGCCGGTGACGGAGTACTGCGCGTGGCCGAAGGTGCGGGCGATCGTTTGCAGCACGCCGGCGCAGAGCTGGTCCGTGTCGGGGCGGCTCGGTTGCAGCGTGATATAGAGGTCGGCGGTGGTGTCGGCGACGCCGCGCCCGGCCACGGCGCCGGCGAACGGACCGTCTTGCAGCGCCTGCCCGCCGACAATGTTGAACTGCCCGAGCCGGACCGAAGCCGCCACCCTGCCCCCCGCCTGCGGGCGTTACGTCGCGCCGAAGGTATCACAGTTGTAACACTCGCTTCAAACGCGAGGGCCGCGTACGATGTGGCCGGCGCCGGCGCGCGAGCCGGGGCAGAGAACCGGGCGCTGTGCTTGCCGGGGCAAGGGGAGAGCCATGAGTCCGCGCGTGAAGCTGTGGTTCGGGGCCGCCCGGCCGTTCTCGTTCACGGCGGCGATCGTGCCGGTCGTCGTCGGCACGCTCGTCGCCGCGCCGAAGGCGTTCAATCCCTTCTACTTCCTGCTGGCGCTGCTCGGCTCGGTGCTGATCCAGGCCGGCACCAACCTGGTCAACGACTATTACGACCACGTCAAGGGTGTGGACGGGCCGGATTCGCTCGGCCCGAGCAACGCGATCCGGCGCGGCTTGATCAAGCCGCGCGAGGTGCTGCGGCTGGGCATCGCCTGCTTCGCGGCGGGGGCGCTGTGCGGGCTGGCGCTGGTTGCGCTGGTTGGGCTGCCGTTGCTCTGGCTTGGGCTGGCGAGCGTGGCGGCCGGCTTCTTCTACACCGGCGCGCCGATCTCGCTCGCCTACATCGCCCTGGGCGAGCTGACCGTGTTCGTGTTCATGGGGCCGGTGATGGTGATGGGCGCCTACTACGTGCAGACGGCGCACTGGAGCTGGGATCCGTTCATCGTCTCGCTGCCGATCGCCTTTCTGGTCACGGCGATCCTGCACGCCAACAACCTGCGCGACATCGAGGACGACCGCCGGCACGGCAAGCGCACGCTGGCGACGATCATCGGCCGGCGCCCCGCCAACTGGGAGTACTACCTGCTGATCGGCGCCGCCTACGCTTCGCTGATCGTGATGGTGGTGGCGCGCGTGGCGCCCTGGCCGGTGCTGCTCACCCTGCTCACGTTGCCGGCGGCGCTGCGGGCCGTGCGCTTCACCGCGCGCACGCGCGAGCCGCGCAAGCTCAACTACGTGCTCTTTCGCACGGCGCAGCTGCACATGCGCTTCGGCGCCCTGCTGGCCGCGGGGCTGGTTGCCGGTCTCGTCGTGCCGCACTGAGCCGCGTGCCGGCTCCCGGGCAACGCCATGCACAAGGAACCGGAGGCCGGCATAGCGGCCTCCGGTTCCTTGTGCATGGCGTTGCGTGCCTTAGAGGCTGCCGGCGATGCTGTTGAGCGTGTTGCTGATGTTGCCGCCGAGCAGGGTCAGCGCCGCCACGCAAACAACGGCGATCAGCGCCAGGATCAGGCCGTACTCGGCCAGGCCCTGGCCCTCTTCGTCACCACGCGGCTGATACGCGGCGGCGACGGCGCGGAGGAGAAAGCGATCGACCAACGACATTGCAGAACCCTTCCCCATAAATATCTCGGCGCGACGATTTCCCTGGCCCCACTGGCTTAGGATCGCCGTGTCCTGTTGCTAATTTCGGGATGGCGGGGAGATTCCTTAAGCACATTCGGCCCACGATCGCCGCGCCGTTCCCGAACGCTTACCCTTCGCGGGCGGCTCCAGCCGGCCGCTATAGTGAGGACACGCCCCGCGACGCTGCCGCGGGCATACCCGCACCGCCCCGGCTTCGGCAGTGAGGTTTGGCGCCAGAGCACCCTCAGTGGCGGGGCGACGGGCCGGATGTGCAGTCTTCTGTACGCGTGTAGGCGTGTAGGCGTGTAGGCGTGTAGGCGTGTAAGGAACGTTCGTGACACAACTGCTTCCCCAGCCGCCCGACACGCGTGTCGCACCGGTGGACGAGATCTTCCACGACGAGCACGTGCCGGACCCATACCGCTGGCTCGAAGACGGCGGCTCAGCGGAGGTACGGGCCTGGACCGCGGCGCAGAATGCCCGCACCTCGGCCGTGCTGGACGCTGTGCCCGGACGCGAGGCGCTGCAGCGCCGGCTGGCCGAGCTGCTCTCGGTCGGCTGGGTAGGTGTGCCGGAGCCGCGCGGCGGGCGGCTGTTCTATGAGCGGCGCGAGGGCACGCAGAACCAGCCCGTGCTCTACGTGCGCGAAGAACCGGATGGCGCGGAACGGGCGCTGGTTGATCCCAACGTGCTCAGCGCCGCCGGCACGGTCGCGCTGGACTGGCACTTTCCCTCGAACGACGGGCGGCTGCTGGCCTACGGCCTCTCCAGCGACGGCAGCGAGCAGAGCACGCTCCACGTGCTGGACGTCGATACCGGCGAGCCGCTGCCGGACACGATCTCGCGCACGCGCCACATCAGCCTCGCCTGGCTGGCCGACGGCTCCGGCTTCTACTACACGCGCCTGCCCGCGCCCGGCAGCGTGCCGGACGGCGAGGAGGGCTACCATCGCCGCGTCCTGCTGCACCGGCTGGGCGACGATCCGGACGGCGACGCACTGGTCTGGAGCGAGCGGCGCGATATGCGCGAATCGCCGTCGGTCGAGCTTTCCGACGACGGCCGCTGGCTGCTGCTGATCGTGGACCTCGGCTGGCAGCAGGCGGATGTCTATCTGCGCGACCTGCACGACCCGGCCGGCGGCTGGATCACGGTGGCCGAAGATATCGAGGCGCTCTTTTCCGGCGAGGTCCACGGCGAGACGCTGTATCTAACGACGAACCTCGACGCGCCGCGCTCGCGCCTGCTGGCCGTGCCGCTCACACACGCGCGCCGCGAACGCTGGCGCGAGATCGTGCCCGAGCGGGACGACGCGATTCTCGAAGGCGCCCGCATCGTCGGCGGCCGGCTGGCGCTGCACTACATGGTGAATGCACAGTCGCGGCTGGAGCTGCGCTCGCTCGACGGCGCCGAGGCCGAGGACGTGCCGCTGCCGGGCGCCGGCTCGGTCACGGGCCTGGGCGGCGAGCGGGGCGGCGACGCGCTGTACATCGGCTATACCTCCTTCACCGTGCCCGCCGCCGTCTACCGCCGCGCGTTGGCGGGCGGCGCGGTGAGCGAGTGGGCCGGCGTGCCGGGCGGCATCGATCCAGCGGCGGTGGCTGTGCGCCAGGTCTGGTACGGCTCGACCGACGGCGCCCGCGTGTCGATGTTCATCGTCGCGCCGACGGGCGTGGCGCTGGACGGCGACCGGCCCGTGCTGCTGAGTGGCTACGGCGGCTTCAACATCAGCCTGACGCCGGCCTACAGCGCGGCCACGGCCTTCTGGCTGGAGCAGGGCGGCATCTTCGCCCAGCCGAACCTGCGCGGCGGCGGCGAGTACGGCGAGGCGTGGCACCGCGCCGGCATGCGGGAGCAGAAGCAGCACACGTTCGACGACTTCATCGCCGCGGCCGAGTGGCTGATCGCCGCCGGCTCCACGCGCCCGGAGCGGCTGGCGATTCGCGGCGGCAGCAACGGCGGCCTGTTAGTCGGCGCGGCGATCACGCAGCGGCCGGACCTCTTCCGCGCCGCCGTCTGCGCCGTGCCGCTGCTGGACATGCTGCGCTTCCACCGCTTCCTGATCGCGCAGCTCTGGACCACCGAGTACGGCAGCGCCGAAGATCCGGAGCAGTATCGCTGGCTGCGCGCCTATTCGCCCTACCACCGCGTGCAGGCGGGAACGCGCTACCCGGCGGTGCTGTTCACCACGGCCGAGTCCGACAGCCGCGTCGCTCCGCTGCACGCGCGCAAGATGGCGGCGCTGCTGCAACGCGTGAGCGGGGCGACGCCGGCGAAGGGGCCGATCCTGCTGCGCGTGGAGACACAGGCGGGCCATGGCCAGGGCAAACCGCTGGCCAAGACGATCGAGGAACAGGCGGATATCTGGAGATTCATCTGTGACCAGCTCGGCGTGCCGCTACGGGGCGAATGATCCTGACTTCGCGGGCAGAGGCTATCCCTTGCCCATGCGGCCTCGGCCGCGGCGGGGTTAGGCGGACCGGCCGGATTGGGACAGACGCCGGTCCCAGTCCTACAATGAGGGCGCACGCGGCAGCGGCTTGATCGGCGCAGGTGCGAATGCGATGAGCAATGAATCCTCCGATCCGCAAGAAGACGCCGCGGCCCAGGCGCCGGAACCAGCCGTGCAACCCGCGGCGCGGCTGCCGCGCTGGCTGATCCTGGCGCAGATCGGCGCGGTGGCACTGGTCTCCGGCGTCATCGTGCTGGCGATCGTGCTGCTGCGGCGCGATCGGCCGGCGGTGCTGCACGTCGATTCCGCCGCGTCTTCGGTCAAGGCAGCCACGGCGCCGCACGCGGCCGCGCCGCCGCTGCCGCACCCCGATGGCCCGCTGGGCGCCCTGGAGCCGCACCCGCCCAGCGTCGGTCAGCCGGCGCCGGACTTCGCCCTGCTGGACACCGAGGGCCGGCGAGTGGAGCTCGCCTCGCTCAGGGGCAAGGCCGTGGTGGTCAACTTCTGGGCGACCTGGTGCGGACCCTGTAAGCAGGAGTTTCCCGAGCTGGAGAAGGCGAACGAGACGCTGGGGAACGACGTGGTGATTCTCGCGCTCGACCAGGCGGAGAGCGTGAGCAAGGTCTCGGCCTTCCGCGACCAGTTTGGCGCCGGCTTCACGATCCTGATGGACTCCGACAACGCCGTGGCAGACGCCTTCCGCTTCAACGGCATTCCCGACACGGTGTTCATCGACCGCAACGGTATCGTGCGTGATGTCGTGCTCGGCCCGCTTTCGGCCGGCACCTTCCGCTACAAGATCACCCAAACGCTGAACGCGAAGTGAGCGCGAAGCCGGACCTGGCGCTGCTGCGCTTCCTGTGTGCGGCCGCCGGCGCCACCATCGTGCTCAACGAGGCGCCGGACGGCGCTGGTGCGCACGGTTCGCCGAGGGCGCCGGGGAACAGCCTGCCGGAGCGCCTGGTGGCGGCCGCTCGCGCCCTGCACGCCGCGGCCAGCGCTGACGAGGGCGCCACGATCGCCTACGGGCGGCTGGCGGCACTGCCGGCCTACGCGCATCTGCGCGCCATCACGGCCGAGCTGGCGGCGTTCGAACCAGCGGCCCTCGGCCACCGCGCGGCACGGCTGGCCTTCTGGATCAACGTCTACAACGTGCTGGCGATCGACGCGGCGGCGCAGTTCGGCATCGCCGGCTCCGTGCGCGAGCAGCCCGGCTTCTTCCATCGCGCCGCCTATCGCATCGGCGCGCGGCGCTTCTCGCTGCACGAGATCGAGCACGGCGTGCTGCGCGGCAACCGTGCGGCGCTGCCGCGGCTGCCGGCG
This sequence comes from Dehalococcoidia bacterium, assembly GCA_035310145.1. Lineage (NCBI taxonomy): Bacteria > Bacillati > Chloroflexota > Dehalococcoidia > Dehalococcoidia bacterium. Next base: position 61,646 of record DATGEL010000030.1, on the reverse strand, counting down.
CCCTTTGCCCCGAACGATGCGCGGCTGGCCTGCTGCCTGCGGCCGCCGGAGCCGCGCCTGCACTTCGCCCTGCACTGCGCCACGCGCTCGTGCCCGCCGCTGCGCGTCTACACGGCGGCGCACGTCGACGCAGAGCTTGAGGAGGCGACGCGGGCCTTCGTGCAGGGGGGTGGCGTGACGTTCGCCGGCGAAACCGTGCGCCTTTCCTCGATCTTCGCCTTCTACGCCGAGGACTTCGGCGGCCGCACCGGCCTCACGACCGTTATCGGCCCGTTTCTCGAAGGCGACGAGCGCCGCCGGCTGCATGAGGCGCTGTGCGCGGGCCGCGAGCAGTATGACCCGTACGACTGGACGCTGAACGCGGCGGGCGCGCGGGTTACCCCACTGGCCGGAACTTCGGCAGGCTGATCTGCTCGGTGACGTCCTCGAAGGTCACTTCGACGGGCATGCCGACCCTGATCTGCGCCGGGTCCGGCGCGATGCCCACGAGGTTGGTCAGCAGGCGCGGGCCTTCTTCCAGGTCGACCATCGCCGTGACGAAGGGCACGTCCTCGCGGAAGGCTGGGGTGGGCGCGCGGTGCACAATGGCGAAGGTGTGCAGCGTGCCCCGGCCGCTCATCTGCTGCCAGCTCACGTCGCGCGAGCCGCACATGGGGCAGATGTCGCGCGGATAGTAGTAGGGCTTGGCGCAGGCGTTGCAGAAGCGCAGCCAGAGCTCGTGCGCCTTGCAGCCCTGCCAGAAGCGCTCGTTCTCCGGCGTGATCAGCGGCAGCGGCTTGGCGTAGGCCGGTTGCGTCGTCATCTTTCGGCGTCCTTTGCAGCGCGGCGCTAATCGGCGGCGAGCACCAGCGTGCCCGTGGAGGAGAGCGAGCCGCCGGTGCCGTTCACCAGGGCGATCTTGCCGTTCGCCACCTGGCGCTGGCCGCACTCGCCGCGCAACTGGCGTGTGGCCTCCAGCAGCAGGAACATCCCGTACATGCCCGAGTGCGTGTAGCTCAGGCCGCCGCCGTTGGTGTTCGTGGGCAGGGCGCCGCCCGGTCCCAGGCGGCCGTTGCTCACGAAGGCGCCGCCCTCGCCCGGCTTGCAGAAGCCCAGCGATTCCAGCGTCACCAGCACGGTGTAGGTGAAGGAGTCGTAGAGCATCGCCAGGTCGATCTCAGCGTGCGAGACGCCGGCCATGCCCATCGCCGCCGGGCCGGAGTACTGCGCCGGCGTGCGCGTGAGGTCGGGCATCTGGCTGATCATGCTGTGGTCGTGCGCCTCGCCGGCGCCCAGCACCCAGACCGGCTTCTTCTTCAGATCGCGCGCCCGCTCGGGGCTGACGACAACGCAGGCGCCGCCGGCGTCCGTGACCAGGCAGCAGTCGAGCAGGTTGAAGGGGTAGGAGATCAGGCGCGAGTTGAGCACGTCCTCGACGGTGATCGGATCGCGCATCAGCGCCTTGGGGTTCATACTCGCCCACTGGCGCGTCTGCACGGCGATCTGCGCGAGCTGCTCTTTGGTCGTGCCGTAGAGCGCCATGTGCCGCATACAGGCGAGCGAGTAGGCGTAGGGCGGCCCCAGCACGCCGAACGGCGCCTCGTACTGCCCGGCGAGGTTGGAAGGGTCTGGCCCGCCGGGGCCGCGCCGGCCGCCACCCAGGTGCCCCTCGCCGTGCGTGATCAGCACGACGGAGGCGCGGCCGCCGGCGATCGCCTCCAGCGCGTGGCCGACGTGGATCACGAACGAAGAACCGCCGACCGAGGTGCCGTCGGAATAGCGCGGCACGATGCCGAGATACTCGGCCGTCTGCATGGGCGAGACGCCGGCCGTGGCGATGCCGTCGACCTCGGACCTGTCGATGCCGGCGTCGGCGAGCGCGTTGATCGCCGCCTCGGCATGCAGTTGCAGCGAGGTCTTGTTCGGCACGTTGCCGATCTGGTCGGACTCATCGACGCCGGCGATCGCGGCGCCGCGGTAGAGCGGATGCGGCATGGCCTCACCCCCGGCCCCTCTCTATGCCAGGGAGAGGGGAGCTTCGGAGCGGAGCTGAGGAGCCTCACCGCCCCGCTTTCAGCCTCAGTCGATCCAGTCGTCGATCTCCGTCTCTCGGACAGCGGAGGCAAGGAGCGCAAGCGGCCTTACCCACGCGGCAGGCCCAGGCCGCGGGTGGCGATCACGTTGCGGTTGATCTCGCTGGAGCCGGCGGCGATCGTGCCGGCGACCGTCGTCAGGTACTGGCGGCTGAGGCGGCCGTGCAGCGCCGCCAGCGGGCCGTCGTCGTAGACGTTGCCGTACATGCCCAGCGCCTTCATGCCCGTTTGCGCCAGCCGCTGGCCGGCCTCGGCGCGGAAGTTCTTGTTCATCGAGGCTTCGTAGTTGGGGATGCCGCCGCGCTTCTGAATCGAGATGATGCGGTAGCTGATCAGCTTCGAGATCTCCGCCTCGATCGCGCGCTCGGCCAGCTCAGTCTTGAGTGCGGCCGTCACCCGCACCGGCACGTTGCCGCCTTTCGACGCCTCGCGTACAAACGTGACCAGGTCGTTCACCTGGTGGCGCATGCCGATCGCGCTGGCGATGTTCGAGCGTTCGAAGTCCAGCAGCGTGGCGCCGACATACCAGCCGCGGTTCTCCTCGCCCACCCGGTTCTTCACCGGCACGCGCACGCTGTCGAAGAACTCCTGGTTGAAGTAGTGGCGGCTGGACATGTCCACCAACGGCTGCACCTGGATGCCCGGCGACTTCATATCGACCAGCAGCATGGAGATGCCGCGATGCTTCGGCGCCTCCGGGTCGGTGCGCACGAGCATGAACATCCAGTCGGCGCGGTGCGCGCCAGAGGACCAGATCTTCTGGCCGTTGATCACGTAGTCGTCGCCGTCGCGCACGGCGCGGGTTTGCAGACTGGCCAGGTCGGAGCCGGAGCCGGGCTCCGAGTAGCCCTGGCACCACTGCACCTCACCGGAGGTGATCTTGGGCAGGTGCTCCTGCTTTTGCTCCTCGGTGCCGTAGACGATCAGCGTGGGGCCGATCATCTGCACGCCCATACCGCCCACCTGCGGCGCCCGCGCCTCGGCCATCTCTTCGTTGAAGATGAACTGCTCGCTCGGCGTGAGGCCGGCGCCGCCGTACTCTTTGGGCCAGTGCGGCGCGATCCAGCCCTGGCCCGCCAGGCGGCCGCGCCAGGTCTTGAGGTCGCCTTCGCGCGCGGGGTCGTCGATCTCCGGCTCGAAGGTAGAAGTGAAGCCGTTGGGCAGGTTCTGCTTGATGAAGCCGCGCACTTCGGTGCGAAATGCCGCCTCTTCCTGGTTGTCCTGGAAATCCACGCTGCCCCCTCTGTCTACGCATGCACAAGCGATACGGGCCGCGCCGAGCGCGGTCCCGTCCTGAGCGTCTGCTCAGTTCCGCTGCCTTCGCTGCGACGGTAGCGCAGGCCGTTGCTACTCGCAACCGCATTGGCGCTATGATGGCGCCGGACAGTCGGCCCTCACCCCCTTCCCCTCTCCCAATCCTGGGAGAGGGGCGATCCGGGGTCGGGCGTTCCGACGATCATGCGGTTAACCCGGCATCGTCCGATTCCTCCTCCGCCCGATCGCCCCTTTCCCTCACCCCAAATCGCGCCCCGCGCGATGTCAGAGATTGGGGGAAAGGGGACGGGGGATAGAAGGCCGAGACGCAGACGGAGGCAACCCATGGAGTTCGCATTCACCGCACAAGACGAGGCGTTCCGCAGCGAGGTGCGCGGCTTCATCCGCGACAACTGGGGCGTGGGCGACACCGTGGGCGGTATCGCCGCCGAGGGCGACGACGAGTTTCCGCGCATGCGCGCCTTCGAGAAGAAGCTGGCCGAGCGCGGTTGGCTGACGATGGCCTGGCCCAAAGAGTTCGGCGGCGACGGCGCCAGCCACATCCGCCAGATGATCTTCCGCGAGGAGTGCGCCTATCACGGCGCGCCCGGCGGCGGCGGCCAGGGCATCAACATGATCGGCCCCTGCATCATGGTGCACGGCAACGACGAGCAGAAGCAGCGCTTCCTGCCGCCGATCGCCAGCGCCGACGTGATGTGGTGCCAGGGGTTTTCGGAGCCGGGATCGGGCTCCGACCTGGCCAGTCTGCAAACCCGCGCCGTGCGCGACGGCGACGACTACGTGATCAACGGCCAGAAGATCTGGACCAGCAACGCGCAGCACGCCGACTGGATCCACGTGCTCGCGCGCACCGATCCCGACGCGCCCAAGCACCGCGGCATCACCTACTTCCTGCTGGACATGAAGACGCCGGGCATCTCGATCCGGCCGATCGCGCAGATGCACGGCCGCTCCGGCTTCAACGAGACGTTCTTCGAGGACGTGCGCGTGCCGCGGCGCAACGTGCTGGGCGAGATCAACCGCGGCTGGTACGCGGCGGCCACGACGCTGGACTTCGAACGCTCGGGCGTGGGCCGCATCGCCGGCGGCATGCGCACGCTGGAGCTGTTAACGCAGTTCTGCCGCGAGGCGACGCTGAACGGCGTGCCCCTTTACCAGCGCCCCGGCGTGCGCACGAAGCTGGCTGAGCTGGCGATCGAGCATGAGGTCGGGCGCTATCTCTCCTACCGCGTCTCCTGGATGCAGGCGAGCGGGCGCATTCCCAACTACGAGGCCTCGATGTCCAAGATGTACGGCTCGGAGCTGAGCCAGCGGCTGGGACAGGCGGGCGTGAACATCATGGGCGCCTACGGCATGTTGTACGAAGGTGACCGCTGGGCGCCACTTGAGGCGAAGATGCAGGTGCTGTATCTCAGCAGCGTGTCTTCGACGATCGCCGCCGGCACGAGCGAAGTGCAGCGCAACATCATGGCCACCCGCGGCCTCGGCCTGCCGCGGGGGTAGGGCGCCGCAGCGGCACGGGTTCAGCGGCGGTCGGGAGGATCGGGGGCGCCCGTTCAGCGAGCCGGTGATCCCCAGGCTCACCGCACCGGAGGGCCATGTGCTACAATGCTCTGTGAGGTGGGCTTGCGCCCACCCGAGGTGAGCGTTGGCGTACGCAAAGATTGACCGCAAGGGGCGGATGACGATCCCGCAGGAGTACCGTGAGCGGCTAGGTCTCAGGGCCGGGCGCGGAGTGTACGTACAGGAGCATGGCGGCATGCTCTCAATCAGCCCCGAGCCCGAGGAGCCCGGTCCGCTGGTGGCGGCCGCTCGCGCCATGCTCGAAGCCGGCAATGTCGTGCCCTTCGAGGAAGTGGCGGCGCACTTCGGTGTCCACTTTCGTGCACCTGCACGCCGGAGGGCGCCGTGGCTCAAGCGCCGCAAGCGCCATATCAGATCGTGATGGCCTTCGAGGTTTTCGAAGACCTCGAGCAGATGAAATCCACGCGCACAGCTGCACTTGCCCGGATTCGAGGTCTTGCCCGTCGGCCTGACTGGGGGCACCCACTCACTGGCTTACTCAAGGGGTACCGTTCGCTCGAGATTAGCCATGACAAGGCCGGAGCCCAGCGCGCGGTGTATTACGTCCACGGAGAGCGCCGGCAAATTCTTGTGCTCGCGGTCGGCACCCACGAATACGCCTATCAACAGGCCGCGGCGCGGGTTGAGAGGTATCGCTGAAAAGGGCGACTGACAACGCCCGAATTCCCGAAGCCTGTGCCACGATCGCCGGCGGGCAGTTTGTCGGTCCGGGAGACGGTGACGTGGCATGACGCATCCCGTTGGACTCGTCATGTACGGTACGGGAATCCACGCCTGGGTGCTCGACTTGCCTGGCTGTATCGCCGGCGGGCGGAACTCCGAGGCGATCGCACTGATGCTGCCGCTCGCGATCGCCGAGCACGTTGCCTGGCTGCAGCAGCATGGAGAAAGCGTCGACGCGTCTCCTGCATGGGAGGCGGTCGAGAGCATCGACCCACTGACGCAGTCGGACGCCGACGGCGACTTCTGCTTCGCCGACGATCGGCGGCCCCTGCCGCGTGCGGAACTCGAAACCTGCATCGCACGGCTAGAGTTTGCCCGAGCCGACCTGCTCGGACTCGTTTCCGCGTTACCCGATGCGCTCCTCGACTGGGCACCACCCAGATCATCGGTTGAGGCGTTCGATGTCTGGGCACCAGGAGCGCGGACCGTCCGCGACATCCTTGCACACGTGCTCAGCTTTGAGGTGTTCTATCGCGATGGGCTGAAGGATGGCCCGGCCAGGGGCATCTTCGAGACCGTGGCCGATGTGAGCGGAGAGCGGGTCACAACGCTCGCGCTCCTGCGCTCGCTCAACGATGCGCAGCGGGAGCGAGTCTATCGCCCCGTCCGTCCCGGACTGGTCACGCCGGGAAGTTGGACCGTCCGTAAGATGGTGCGGCGGATCATCTCGCACGATCGAGCACACACCGCGGAGATACTGCAGCGGCGCACGTGGATCCTGCTTGGCGTGCCCGACCGTTCCGTGCACGCTGACGCCGTGTAACGGCTTGTGCTGCACTCGGTATTGATGCGCCATGTGTAGGCAAGATCGAGGTTGAGACCACGCTAACGGTTTCACCTGGACAGTGAGGCTTGGAAAAGCTCGGCCGCAAGCCCGCGGCATTTGGTTCGGTCGCCGCGGGCGCTCGCGCGATGCTCAAAGCCGGCGATATTCGGCCCTTTGATAAACCCGCCTGGGGGTGAGCAACCGACGCTTCAGGCGAGCATGGCGGCGTAGCGCTCTTGCAGGGCCTTTTGCGCCTGCTCCGACCATTCCATGCTGTGGCCGGCGAGTGCGGCTTCGAGCTTATCGAGCAGGCGGTGCCAGCCGGCGCCGTTGCGCGAGATGATCAGCGTATAGTCATCGCCGCGGGCGACCGTCGCGGCCGCGCCGCGGATGTCTGCCATCCCCAGCGAATGCGTGAGCACCAGCAGGCAGCCGTCCGCGATCGGGCTGAGCCGCCAGGTGACCACGGCCGTCGGGTTGACTTGCTCCCAGAACGTGTGCTCGAAGAGCGTGGGCGGCTCGATCCGCAACACGCGATCGACCACCCGATCGCCGGACCCGTGATACGAGACGTAGCGGCCGCCCGGTCGCAGCTCGATCTCCGGCCGCTGGCCGAGCCAGCGCTCCAGCTCGGCCGGATCGGTAATGGCCTTCCAGACGGTGTCGATCGCATGGGAAAGCCGCCGCTCGAAGCGGAACGTTACCCGCTCGCCGGTCTGCTCAATCGTGCCGTCGCTCATCGGCTTCCTTCCAATCCGGCCGGTCCGGCCGGTCCGGCCTGTCCAGGTAGCTCTCCAGCGCAGCCAGCCGCCCTGTCCACAGGCGCCGGTACGGCGCGAGCCAGGTATCGATCTCGGCGAGGGCCGCGGGCTCCAAGCGGTAGCGCCGGTGCTGCGCATCGACGCGGGCGCTCACCATCCCCGCATCCTTGAGGACGCGCAGATGCTTGGAGGCCGCCGGCTGACTGATCCCGAGCTGCTCAGCCAGCTCATTCACCGGCCGCTCGCCTTGAAGCAAGGCGTCGAGGAGGCGCCGGCGCGCGGGCTCCGCGAGGACGACAAAGGCGTTCACCGCGGCGAGTATACCTCAACAGGTATATGCTGTCAACGGCATATACGACGCGCACGACGGCATTTGCCGTACCGTCAGCGGCAACCGAGCGTGGTTTCAAGCACGTGCTTAGAACCGCGGGCCGCCCGAGCAGATGGTGCTCGCGCGGGCCCGGAAGGCAGGAAACGCCGCCCCGCGCGGCAACGGCACGCCGCCGGCGGGTGGCTCTTTTGAGGTCGTTCGGCTCACTCCGCCCCAGACTGGGGCGGCGGCGCCGGCTCTCAACAGCCCGGCTCGCCGGGGTGGCCGCAGCAGCCGCGCAGGTGCACGATCTTGCTCGCATTGTTCGCCAGCAAGCGCCGCAGCTTCCAGCCCAGTGGTCCCGGCTGCCGCCAGTTGGCCCGGCTCGCGCTCAGCGAGTGGCGGGTGCGCTCCTCTTCCTCCGGCATGGCGCCCTCCTCAAGCGGCCGGCAGCCGCTACTCGAAGCTGGTCTGCACCTTGTGCACGAAGCCGCGGGCCGTGCTGGAAACGCCCGTGATCTCGGCGCGGTCCAGATCGGGTGAAGTCGTGATGTGCTTCTGCACCAGCCGCCCGATCGGCTGCGAGGCGAGCACGCCGAACATCGCCGCCGTGACCACCGTGGGCAGCCGCTCGAAGCGCCGCTTCGAGGAACCCAGCGCCACCAGGCTCGCCAGCCCGGTCAGCACGCCGGCCACGGCGATGTTTGTGCCGCAGAGCGGCGTCACCGCCAGGCCGGCCTCGCCCGCCTTCAGCCGCAGCAGCGCCTCGCGGGCGCTGCTGGTGATCGCGTCGGTCGGAATCTTGCCGTAGATGTAGAAACCGTCGGCCACGGCGCGGCCTGCCAGGCGCACGTCCGGCCCCAGCTTACCCAGCAGGATCGAGACCGTGCCGTGCTCCAGCGCGTGGTTGCGGCGCACGGCGCCGACGATCCCGCCGTTCATCTGAACTCTCGCCTCAGAGGATTTGCCGCGGCCGCCCATCCGGTGCAAAACGCCGCATGCGAGCCAAGTATAGCAAAGCGCGCCGCCCGCCCTTCCCGGCGCGGTCCGCGTACTATACGCGTAACCCGACGCCACCTGGATCGCTCCATGCCGGATCGCCCCTTGCCCCTAGGATTGGAGGAACCGCCATCGCAGATCTCCCATGGAAGGGGGAATGGAGGCTCGTATGCCACGCCTGAGCACGTCCGAACTGAACGCCTTTCTCGCCGAGCCGGGGCACCTCGTACGCATCGGCTCCATCGATGCCGACGGCATGCCGCGCGTGGCGCCGGCCTGGTTCCTGCACCGCGACGGCGCGATCCTGTTCACGCCGCGCGCCGCGTCCGTCTTCCTGCACAACCTGCGCCGCGATCCGCGCGTCGCCCTCTCGATCGACGAGGAGGCGCTGCCCTACCGCAAGCTCAGCGTGCAGGGCGTCTGCCGCATCCTGCACGAGACCGGCGACGACGACGCCTGGCGCGACACCTACCGCGCGATCGCGCTGCGCTACGTGCCGGCCACGGGCGCGGAAGCCTACATCCAGAACACGATCGACCAGCCGCGGGCGCTGCTTGCCGTGCCGCTCGCCGAGAGCCGCGTCACCACCTGGCGCATGCCCGTGGGCGCTGAGGCGCGCACCGGCATCTGGGCGCGGCGCTACTACGTCCCCGGCAGCAAGTACGGCCGCGAGGCCGCCGCGGCAGCCGAGCGCGCGGCTCAGTCCTGATCGGGATCGTGTTCAGGCTCGTTGGTCGGCGGGAGCGCGGCCTGGGGCCACGGCCGCTCGTACAGCGCGCCCTCGCCGGGCGCGGGCGGCGGAACCTCGGCCGCCGAACCCGGCGCGGGGGCAACCGGCCAGATCGGGATGCCGGCCGCGCGGCCGAGCGGCGCTCCGCCAACTGCCGGCTCCGCGGCAGGCACGGCCGGCACCATGGCAGTCCCGGCCGGCGCCGTTGCGAGGCCGAGCGCCTCCAATGTAGCCGGCTCCCAGAGGCCGAGCGTGTACGGCGGGTAGTCGTCGCGCAGCAGCAGGCCGTAAGCGGCCACGCGCAGGATCCAACGGTTCAGACCGGCGACCAGCCGCCAGATCCCCTCGGGATAGCGGCCCTCGATCAGGATGGCGACCCAGGCGATCAGCGCGCCGACCAGCAGCGGCAGGAAGAGCAGCTCTACGACCACGAGCTGCGGCAGGATCAGCACGGCGCGGAACAGCGTGCGCACGCGGCTGCGGCGCGGCGGGAAGGCGATCGCGAAGCGCTGCGGAAAACGCTGGCCCAGGCCCGGATACTCGTCGCGCAGCAGTGTGGCGTAGCTCAACACCGCGGCGATCCAGCGCAGGATGGAGGCGCTGAAGCCCCACAGCGTGCGGTCCAGCCGGCCGGAGAAGACGATGATCAGCCAGCTCGCAAACGCCAGCGGGTAGAGCAGCGAGTAGACGAGGGCCAGCGCCAGCAGCTCGGGCAGCAGCAGCACCAGGCGCAGCGCGGCCTTCCAGCGCGACTGCCGCCCGGGATAGCCGAGCGTGTAGATTACCGGATACTGCGGCGCCAGGCGCGCCGGCAGCGGCAGCGGCGGCCCGATCGGCGCCTCGGCCGCGATCTCGGCGGTCAACGGCTCAGGACGAAGGATTCGATCAGCGAGCGCCAGAGCAGGCGGCCGTCCTCGCCGCCGGTCAGCGCCTCCACCGCCCGCTCGGGGTGCGGCATCATGCCCAGCACGCTGCGCCGCTCGTTGAGCACGCCGGCAATGTTCTGCAGCGAGCCGTTGGGGTTGGCGTCGGACGTGATCGTGCCCGCGGGCGTGCAGTAGCGGAAGGCGACGCGCTCCTCCTCGTTCAGGCGGGCGAGCGTCGGCGCGTCGGCGTAGTAGTTGCCCTCGCCGTGCGAGATGGGGATACGCAGCACCTGTCCCGGTGCGCAGGCTGCGGTGAAGGGCGAGCGCAGCGTCTCCGTGCGCAGATAGACGTCCTGGCAGCGGAACTGCAGGCTGGCGTTGCGCATCAGCGCACCCGGCAGCAGCCCCGCCTCGCAGAGAATCTGGAAGCCGTTGCAGATACCAAACACCGGCCGCCCGGCCTCGGCATGGCGCCGCACCGCCTCCATCACGGGAGAGAAGCGGGCGATCGCCCCCGTGCGCAGGTAATCGCCGTGGGCGAAGCCGCCGGGCAGCACCACGCAGTCGGCGCCGGTGAGGTCGGCTTCGCGGTGCCAGACGTACGCGGCTTCCTGCCCGAGCACGTCGGTGACGGCGTGAAAGCAGTCGCGGTCCGACCAGGTGCCGGGAAAGACGACGATGGCGAAGCGCACCGGCTACCTCCACGCGCAACCCGTTGCTATGCTCAGTTCTGGACTCATTGGACTCATTGGACTCATCGGGCTCAGTGGACTCATCGGACTCATTGTCGGAGACGGCGGCGCGCGGCAGCAAGCCCACGTTCTGTCGAGTTGCGATTGAGGGTTGACAGTATGGGTCGGTTCTGAAAGATTAGCCTGGAGTCCATTCGTCCCGTCCCGAGGTGGAGTACAGTCGATGCCGCCAGCACGCAAGTATCTGCCGCTCAATCGCTACCTCGAAGACCTCTCGTCAGATCAGCAAACGATCCAGCTCACCTTCCGCCAGCTTGAGGAGATCCTGGGCGCGGCGCTGCCACCGAGCGCCTGGCTGGCGCACTATTGGGCGGGCAGCACGGTCGCGCGCTACAACTGGGAGCGCAGCGGCTTCGCCGCCAAGCTCGACCGCCTGGACCGGCTGGTCGAGTTCAAGCGCCGGCCGTCGCGGCGCACGGCCACGTCGAGCCCCAGCTAAGGCCGAACGCTTCGCCTCATTCCCCGGCCGGCAGCGCGTCCACGACCTCCGCGGCGATGCGCCAGGCCGCCTTGTGATCCGCGGGATCGAGCGTGCCCTCGCGCACGCGGGCGATCAGCTCGCGCTTGACCTCGCCGATCCAGCGGCCCGGCCCGCGGCCGAAGCGCTGCATCAGCACCGTGCCGTCCAGCGGCGAGACCTCGACCGGCTGATCCAGCAACCGGGCGTGCTCGGCCAGCGCCTGCACGCGGCGGCGCGCCCGCGCGACGACTTCCGGCCGGGCGCTGGTCACGTCGGCGTCCGAGAGGTCGAGCAGCCGCTGCCAGTGCTCGCCCGCGTCGAGGTGCAGGCGGCGCACGGCGCTGTCGGTCCAGTTCGGCTCGTAGCTGTTGGTGCGCAGGTGCAGGCGCACGAGCGTGGCCACGGCGGCGCTGAACGCTGCGTCGAAGCCGAGCCCGTGCAACCGCCGCTCGGACCGATCGGCGCCCAGCAGGTCATGGTTGGGGAAGTGCACCAGGCCGCCCTCGGAGACGAGCGTGTCCGGCTTGGCGATGTCGTGCAGCAGCGCGGCGACGCGCGTGATCGGGTCGGCCGGCGTGGCCGCCAGCACGCGCAGCGTGTGCACGTAGACGTCCTTGTAGCGCCCCTGCCCCTTCGGCATGGCGCGCAGGCGATCGATATCGGGCAGGATCTGCCCAAGCAACCCGGCGCGCTGCGCCAGATCGACGGCGGCATCGGGTACCGGGCAGAGCACGAGCTCGAGCAGCAGCTCACCGCGCCGCGCCGGCGGCAGCCCGCGCAGCGCGGGCGCGCCCGCGGTGAGCAGATCGGCGGTTTCGCGGCCGACGTGTAGCCCGTGCGCGGCGGCCATGCACACCGCCGCGATCAGGCGGCCCGGCTCGGCCTGCACGCGCTCGGTGGCGTCCGCGCACGGGAAGATCGCGCCCTGATCGACGCTGAAGCCGTCGGGCAGCGCGAGGCGCTCGCCTTCCGCGGCAAGGCTGCGGCGGGTGCTGCGGCCGGTCAACGGGCAAGCGGCTCCCTTGGCGCTGCAACCAGTGATTGCCCCCGCCGCGCCAAAAAGCGGCTGATCTCGGCGGCGGCGCGCTCCGGCGCTTCCCAGACGAAACAGTGTCCCGTGCCGCGCACGAACGCCCCTTCCGCGCCGCGGATGCGGCTGGCGATCAGGCGCGCGTTGGCCGGCGGAATCAGCCGATCGCCGTCGCCGGCAAGCACCAGTGTCGGCGCCGTGATCAGCGGCAGGCGCTCCCAGGTCGAAAAGCGGGCGATCGCGCGGGCCTGCTCGGCGAAGACGCTCGGCGGGGTGCCGGCGGCAAGCGTGTCGAAGGCGATACGGGCCAGAAAGGGGCGGTTCGCCGCCGCGAACTCGTCGGCCACCACCGCCGGCCACAGCGACTCGCCCAGGCGCAGCCCCTCGGCGAAACGCCGGCGCCCGTCTGCACCCGGCCAGACGGCGTGCGGCCCGCCGCAGGTGGTAGAAGCGAGCACCAGCCCGGCCAGGCGCGCGGGCTGCCGCAGCGCCAGCTCCTGCGCCACCATGCCGCCCATCGAGAGGCCGAGCACATGCGCCCGCGCCAGGCCGAGCGCCTGCAGCGCGGCCGCCGCATCGTCGGCGAGTTGCGCGATCGTGTACGGCGCCGTGCCGCGCGTCGAGCCGCCGGTGCCGCGGTGGTCCAGCGCGAACAGTGTGAAACCGCGTCCCAGTGCCGTCAGGAACGGCTCGCCCCAGGAGCGGTGGCTGCCGCCCAACCCCATGAGCAGCAGCAGGGGCGGGCCGGCGCCGCGCTCCGCAAACGCCAGCGAACAATCCGCGAGCCGCACGTGCGGCATGGTTGCTACCCCTGCCTCGCCCAAACGCTCGGCTGTCCCCTCCCCCGCAGGGAGGCGTTTCTCTGAGGACGATCGGTTGGCCTGGAACCGCCGCCAACGGCTATCGGCCGGCCGGCCTACGTCGTTGGCGGCTGAGGCCCGCCGGCAGCCCTCGAACCCCACCCTTCCTCTTGACGCATGACATGAAGGGAAGGGGCAGACTTCGCGTGCGAAGTCAGGATCAGGCATATGGTAGCATGGCCCCGGCCGCCGGCCGGCGAGCCAGCGTCGCAGGAGCGTGCAGCATGGCCATCCTCTACGAAAAGAAGGGGCGCATCGCCTACGTCACGATCAACCGGCCGGATGCGCTCAACGCGATCGACCCCGAGACCAACGACGAGCTGTCGCACGCCTTCCACGACTTCCGCGACGATCCGGAGCTGTGGGTGGCGATCCTCACCGGCGCGGGCGATCGCGCCTTCTGTTCGGGCGCCGACCTGAAGGCGCTGATTCCCCATCTCTCCAACCTGGCCAGGGCGGACAAGCTCACGACCTTCAGCCTGGGCGGCATCACCCGCGACTTCGCCTGCTGGAAGCCGATCATCGGCGCGATCAACGGCTACGCCCTGGCCGGCGGGCTGGAGCTGGCACTGGCCTGCGACCTGCGCGTGGCGGCCGAGACGGCGCGCTTCGGCCAGCCCGAGGTGCGCTGGGGCCTGATCCCCGGCGCGGGCGGCACGCAGCGCCTGCCCCGCGCCCTGCCGCTGGCACGGGCGCTGGAACTGATCCTGATGGGCACACAGCTCACGGCGCAGGAGGCGCTGCAGCTCGGCCTGATCAACCGCGTGGCGCCGCGCGACCAGGTGCTGGCCGCCGCCGAGGAGATGGCGAACACGCTGCTGGAGATGGGGCCGCTGGCGATCCGGCTGGCAAAGCAGGCCGCCTACCAGGGGCTGGATCGGCCGCTCGATCAGGGCCTCGACCTGGAGATGCGGCTCTTCCGCCAAGCGCTGCTGAGCGACGACGCGCAGGAAGGGCCGAAGGCGTTCGCCGAGAAGCGCAAGCCCGCATACACGGGGCGCTAATGGCCTGGCGAACGCCTGGCGGCGCCGCCACGCGAGCGTGACGCTCGACGTAACGAGGAGACCTGAGACAGCGCCGAGTTGACAGTTTCGGATAACGCCGATATAACAACCGCAGCGCGTTCATACCGAAAGGATTAAAGCGTTTTGCGGTTTCGCAGAACGCTGCTGGCACTGGCGGCGCTGGGACTGGCGGGGCTTGGCACCCGGGCGGCGCACGGTGCGGCAGCGATCCACCTGCCCTACCCCGCCGGCGCAGCGGTTTCGATCCTGCAAGGGTACAACGGCGGCACACACCAGGGCGTCGAACGCTACTCCCTCGACCTCACCCGCGACGACGGCAAGACCTCCGGCTCTCCGGCATTGGCGCCGGCCGCCGGCACCGTCGTTTGGGCCTATCCGCCCGGCAGCAACAACGGCTGCATCGGCATCCAGATCGACGACGGCGGCGGCCTGCACGAGATGCTCTGCCACATCATCCTCAATCACAGCTACGGCAACGGCGAGCATGTCTCCGGCGGCCAGGCGCTGGGCACGGTCGGCGCGCCGGGCACGGTCGGCAACAACGGCACCGCGCACATTCATTTGCAGCTCTACCGCATCGTGGACGGCGACCGTGCGCCCGTGCCCTTCGCCCTGCCGGACGGGCTGCCGCTGGAGGGCGTGAGCCTGCCCGCGGGCAACGCGACCTACAACCAGTGGGCCTGCAACGGCTCCGGCCCCGGCTGCCACGTCGTCTCGCAGAACGGTCCCAGCGCTGCGCCTGCTACCACGCCCGCCCGCAGCGGCACGACGCTCACCTCCGCCGCGACCACCAGCACCGGCGGGGCCACGATCGGCTCGCCGCGGCAGAACGGTCCGCTCGGTGTGGGCGCGGCCGTCGTCGTCAGCGGCACGGGCGACTGCCTGCGCGTGCACAGCAGCCCGACCACGAGCGCGAATACGGTCTACTGCCTGCCCGACGGCTCGCAGTCGGTGATCACCGACGGCCCGCAAACGGCCGAAGGCTACACCTGGTGGAAGCTGGGCGACCTCGGCTGGAGCGTGGCCGATTACCTGCAGGCGATCAACGGCGGCAGCTCGATCGCCTCGCCGCCGGCCGCGGCCAGCAGCCCGGCCGCGGCCGCTTCGCCCACCCCGGCGCCGTCGCCCTCGCCGGCAGCCCCACCGGCTGCATCGCCAACACCGGCGCCCTCACCGGCGGCGACGCCGGCCGCCGCGCCGCCCGCGCCACCGCCGGCCAGTGCGGGTGCGGCCGCCACGCCGCAGCCCGAGCTGCCGAACGGCGTCGCCTACGCCGTGGGCGATACGGTCATGACGGCAGGCGCCGACGACTGCCTCAACGTGCACGACGCGCCGTCGCTCAACGGCACGATCGTCGACTGCGTGCCGGACGGCACCACGGGCACGGTCATGGACGGCCCCGTGCAGGCCGATGGCTACACCTGGTACCGGCTGGACAACCGCGGCTGGGTGGTGAGCACCTATCTGCAGCGGCCGTAGAGAGCGGGCCCTCATAACCCCCCGACCCCCTTCTCTCCCAATACTGGGAGAGAAGGGGGCGATCGTGGGGAGGTTGGGCGCGGGCTGGCCGGGTTAGCATGGCCCGGCTGGGCGCCCTGAGCGCGTTCAGGCTGCGCACCGGTGAGCCGCAGACCGTACGGCACGCCCGACGCCGGATCGCCCCTGCTCTCCCATATGTTCGCCAAATGCGGCAGATCTCCCAACCATCTGTATATGGGAGAGCAGGGGGACGGGGGTTATGCGGGCCGCGCCAGCGCCGCCGCGCGTGCGCTCACGATCTGCTCCACGTGCTGCGGCAGCGAGATCGCGTAGATGCGGCAGGCTTCGGCCAGGCTCAAGCGGCCGCGCTCTTCGTGCAGGCCGACTCGCTCCCAGGCCTCGGGCGGCAGTTGGCGCAGCTCGGCCGCCAGTTGCATGAGCATGCCGCCCAGCCGCTCCGCCAGCGCCGGAAACGGCTGCGCCTGGTAGCCGCGCTCCCGCACCCAGGCGTCCTGATCGAAGGCGGGCAGCGAGGGCTGATCCTGCGTGGCGATATGGCGGAAGCGCTCGCCCCAGACCTCGGTCTTGTCGATCAGGTGGCCGGTGATCTCCGCGATCGACCACTCGCCCGCGGCCGGGCGGCGGCGCAGTTGCTCCTCGCTCAGGTCGGCCGTCAGGCGGCGCAGCGAGAGGGGCAGCGTTTCGATGATCTGCAGGGCAAGCTCTTCCACGCGGGTTCTCCTGCACCGCCCTCAGGCGACCGCCGCCGTCTGCTGGCGCACCCGCGGCAGCAGGTCGCGTTGGTACGCTTCGAGGTGCTGCATCAGCTCCCCTTCCGGGCAGATCGGCACGAGGATGATGTGCCGCGCGCCGGCCTGCACGAACTGTGCCAGCCGCTCGGCGCACTCCTCCGCCGTACCCAGCACGCAGTAGCGCTCCACCAGGTTCTCGAAGTCCTGGTTGTACTGCCGCGAGAGGCGCTCGACGGCGCGGCGGTGCGCCAGCTCGTGCGTGTCTGCCAGGGCGGTGAACTGGTAGAGCACCCGCTGAAAGCCGTCCATGCTTTTGCCGGCCGCCGTGCGCTGCTGCTCGATCGAGGCCAGCGCCGCGCGGTAGCGATCGGGTGTGAACAGATACGGCATGTAGCCGTCGCCCAGCCGCGCCGCGCGCGTGACCGCGGCCTCGGAGCGGCCGGCGACGACGATCGGCGGGCCGCCGGACTGCACCGGCTTCGGCGCCATCGTCGCGTCGGAGAACGTGAAGAAGCGGCCCTCGTGCGAGACGTGGTCCTCGCTCCACAGGCGCTTGATCACGCGCATCGCCTCGTTGGAGCGCGGCCCGCGCTCGTTGACCGGCACGCCCGTCGCCTCGAACTCTTTGGGGAACTCGCCGCCCACGCCGATGCCCAGCACCATGCGCCCGTTCGAGATCACGTCCAGTGTGCTGAACGACTTGGCGACGATCGTGGGATGGCGCAGCGGCAGGAGGAAGATCGCCGTGCCCAGCGTCGCCTTCTGCGTGAGCGCCGCCAGGGCGCCGAGCTGCGGCACCGCTTCTAAGATCGGGCCGTAGAAGAGGATGTGCTCGCTCACCCAGAGCGAGTCGTAGCCCATCTGCTCCAGCTCCGGCCCGCTGCGCAGCTGGTTGCCGGCCAGCGTCGTGCCGATCTTGAGCTCAACCATCGTCTACTCTCCCGCGGCGGCTTCCGGCGCGGCCGCGGCGCCGTTGCGATCGGCGCCGCCGCGCGGGTGCCAGCCGAAATCGAACAGGTCGCGCTGCCGTCGCAGCGAAAGGAAGCGCTCGCCGGGCGGCGCATCGAGGTAGCAGCGGACCTCGTAGCGCTGCCGCCCGACGAACTGGTAGCCGGAGACGTAGCCGGCGGTACGCCGCTCCAGCTCGGCACAGACCGCGCGCTGCGCCTCGGCGTCGTCGCCGGCGTAGCACAGGCGGGCGCCGTTCTCGCCGTAGACCAGGTAGATCGCGCCAGACGGCTGTTCCCCGCTTGCCAGAATTCCCGCCCGCTTCCCAGGATGCTCGCGGCCGCGCCGGCGCGGCGCCGCAGATCGCTCTGGTCCAGTTCTAGCGGCTTGGCGGGGCAGCGAGCAAGCCGGCCGCCGGCGATGGCAAAATATGAAGAGAGGAGGCGCCGCCGGACAACGGCAGATACGGGGCGCCTGCCGCGAGGTGCAGACGATGGCGCAGGGCGGAGGCGGCTCGGGCGGTTACCAGATTCTGGGCACGGCTGCCTGGTTCGCCGGCATGGGCTGGACGATCGCCATCGCCATCATCCTCGGCGTGCTTGCGGGCAACTGGCTGGACGGCCGCGCGGGCACGCACCCGCTCTTCCTGCTGATTGGACTCTGCCTGGGGCTGGCGCTGGGGCTGTTCTCCGCCGGGCGCATGTTGATGCGCTTCCTCAGCAGCGGCAGCTAACGGGCGCTCGGCCCCTGCCACCCGCTGCCGTGTCCGCGCGCACAATCGCCGGTCCGGTCGCGTTCATACTTATAAGAGCGGTTGCGCCGCGGCGTTGGGCGCGCCCGCCCGCGCTTTGCCGGCACGGCAGGAACCGTTGTGCGCGCCGGCAACGGCGTTGACACGGAATTGGCACGATCGATACGCTAACCGTGTTCCCCAGCGAAGGCGAAGGCGGGGGCGTAGCGGCGTTCCGATCGTTGAGGCGGTCATGCTCCCCTTCGACGAGCTGGTGCTCAACAAGTACCGCATTTTGCGCAGCGAAGGCCGCCGCGACGGCCTGCTGGGGCGCGGCACCTTCGGCAGCGTCTACAAGGCGCACGAAGAGCTGGCCGACCGCTTCGTCGCCATCAAAGAGCTGGGCCTTGACTCCGCCGATCTCGAAACGCAGCAGGAAGAGGCGCTGCGCCGCTTCCTGACCGAAGGCCGGCTCGGCCTGCGCGTGCGCCACCCCAATATCCTCGAAGTCCACGCGATCGAGCCCTACGAAGAGGGCTATCTGCTCGTGATGGAGCTGGCCGAAAGCGGCGACCTCAAGGGGTTTCTGCAGCGCGGCCGGCCGCCGCTGCAGCAGGCGATCACGATCGCCACCGGCATCGCCCGCGGCCTGCAGGCCGCACACGAGCGCGGCATTGTGCACCGCGACCTCAAGCCCGGCAACGTCTTCCTGATGGAGGACGGCACGCCCAAGGTCGCGGACTTCGGCGTGGCGCATATTCCCCAGGCCGTCGGCGGCTACCTGAGCATGACGCGCACCGGCTTCCAGCCGGGCACCGTGATCTACATGTCGCCCGAGCAGGCGTCGGGGCGGCGCATCGACCACCGCTCCGACCTCTACTCGCTGGCGGTGATCTTCTTCGAGCTGCTCACCGGCACGTTCTACGTCAACATCCAGAAGTGTCGCGAGCTGGCGCAGTCGCGGGCGGAGAGCACGCCCGTGCTGGAGGAGCTGCGCTTCTTCCAGGTCTTCTCGGAAGTCGCCTTCGAGGGCGAGATTCCCCGCCCCAGTACGCGCAACCCCGCGATTCCCGCCTGGCTCGACGAGCTGGTGCTGCGCGGTCTGGCGCGCAACCCGGACGATCGCTTCCAGAGCGGGCGCGAGTTCGCCGAGGTTTTGCAGCAGGGCGAGTTGTCCGCCGCCAGCGCCGCCGCCTATCCCCCGCTCGACGCCACGATCATCGAGCCGCTGACGCCGGCCTCGCTCGGCCGCCCGCAGGCCGAGCCGGAAGCGCTCACGCCCGCGCCGCCCGCCGACGCGACGATCGTCGAGGAGCGCACGCCCGGCCCGGCGACGCCGCCGGCGCCGCCCGAGCCAACCCTCTACGAGCCGCGTACGCCGGCCCCGCCCGAGCCCACGCTTTATGAGCCGCGCACACCGCCTCCGCCCGAGCCGACGCTGCCGGAGGTGCGCACGCCAGCTCCGCCCGAGCCGACGCTGGCCGAGCCGCTGACACCATCACGTCCATTCGCGCCCGCGGCCGACACCACGGTGGTCGATCTGCCCGCGCCCGCGGACGCCACGCCGGGCATTCGGCCCGCCGCGCGCGACGCCGGCGTCATCGAAGGGATCGCCGAAAGTGAAGAGGCCCGCTACGTGCGCCCGCCGGTGTCGCCTCCGGCGGTGGACGATCACGAGCAGCAGACGGTGTACGTGCCGCTGCCCAGGCGTGACGAGCCGCGCCGGTCCGCGGACGGCGCCGCCGCGGCCGGCGCAGGCGGCGGTGCGGCACTGGCCGGAGCGGGCGGCGCCGCCGGCCGCGGCGGCGCCGTGGGCGGACGTACGGCGCCCGAGCCCGCGACCGGCGGCGGCATCAAGCGACTCTGGCCGCTGGCGCTGGCCGCCGTGCTGCTCGTGGCGGCCGGGGTGGGCATCCGCTTCGCCGTGGCCGGCGGCAAGTCGAGCCCCAGGCCGACGCCCACGACCACGGCGGCGAACGTGACCGCGTCTGCAACCGCGGCCGTGTCGAGCACGCCGAACCCGACCGCCTCACCGTCGCCAAGCCCCACGGCAAGCCCGACGCCGGCGCCCACCGTGACGCCCGCCGACAAGCTTGACGTCGCCACGCTGCTGCGGCCGAACGCAACCAGGCTGCAGAGCTTCGTCGTTGCCGGCAAGAATGCCGGCGATCCCGGCCAGCTCGTGCTGCAAAGCCAGGCGCCGGACAGCAGCGGCTGCCAGCGGCCGTATATCGACGTCTACCGCCCCGACAAGAGCGGCAAGTGGGCGTCGGTCTGGGACGCGACCCAGCAACCCTCGGCGGAGAAGGCGCTGCTGCCGGCGGTGAAGAAGAGCGGCGATCAGTGCTTTCCCAACGTCGAAGCGCTGCTGGTGCAGCCGCTGATCGACAACGGCCCGCCGCACGGCCTCGCCTCGATCATCCTCGACGAGAAGGGCACGCGACGCCTGGTCGCCTTCAGCTTCGACGACGCGGCCAAACCGGTGGCGCTCGACTTCGACCTGCAGACGACGCCGGGCGCGACGGTCGAGCTGACCGACGGCAAGCCGCAGGGCGTGCACATCATCGAGAATGCCTATGCCTCCGGCGACAGCGGCGTGAACGGCGGCTACGACCAGCCGATCGGCAAGTTCGACGAGATCCTGACCTGGGACGCCGGCGCCAGGACTTTCAAGCAAGGACATCACAGCCTCGCGCTCAACTGCACGAGCGGCAAGATCACGGCGCTGGGCGGCTCGG
The DNA here is from genome assembly GCA_035310145.1 of Dehalococcoidia bacterium. Classification (NCBI taxonomy): domain Bacteria; kingdom Bacillati; phylum Chloroflexota; class Dehalococcoidia; species Dehalococcoidia bacterium. The sequence goes on along the minus strand of DATGEL010000030.1, from coordinate 40,786 downwards.
CCCTGCAGGCGCAGTGCGCGGACGGCAGCTACACGGCCGTGGCCGTCGGCGGCAGCACCAAATACGACGCCAACGTCGCCTTCGCCGACCTGAAGGCGGGCGACGACGTGACCTTTGCCGTGGACGAAGCCACGCTGGCCCCCGCGGATCCGCTGAACGCGCTGCCCACGGCCGCATCGCTGAGCGACGCCGCCGCCAAGGCGCGCAAGGCGCCGCCGCCGAGCACCACGGGCCGCCCGGCGACGACCGGCACGACCGGAGTGCCCTCATCCTCCGGCACCAGCGGCACCACCGGCCGGCCGGCAACGACCGGTACGACCGGCGTGCCCTCGACTTCGGGCGCCACGGGGACCAGCGGCTCGACCGGCGTGCCGTCAACCTCGGGCACCGGCGGCACCACGGGTGGCAGCACAGGCGGCTTCAGCACCGGCGGCAGCACAACCGGCGGCACCAACGGCGGCTTCAGCACCGGCGGCGGCACAACCGGCGGCACCAACGGCGGCTTCAGCACCGGCCGCTAAGTCTCGCATCGCTCGGTCGCCGGCGCCGGCCTCCGGGCATGTCGCGGAAGGATGCACCGCGTCGCGCTGGACGGCAGGCAGCTGCTGTCATATCGTGTGGGCTGTCGCCTCAGTCATAGCGCTGCAACGATCTACATCTACATCTACAAGGGAGGGTGCGCGACCGATGAGCGGACGACTGCATGGCCGCACGATCAGGCTCGGCCTGGCAATGGTGATTGCCGCGGTCGCGCTGGCCGGCGTCATGGGGCGGCAGCCGGCACGCGCCCAGGCGCCGGCGCAGTTCGCCTACGTGACCTTCATTCCCGGCTGGAACCTCGTCGCCTTCGCCGGCGGCGGCGACTACAGCGGCAACGTGATCCAGCAGTCGTCGGACAACGCCCTCTTCACCTGGCGCCCCGGCGACAGCAACTACGAGGCCAGCGACCCGAGCAAGGCCCAGGGCGGCTACGGGTACTGGCTGCATGTCACCAAGCGCTTCAACGTGCTGCTCGACATCAGCGATCAGGACTCCACCAGGGTGAACGTCTCGGCCGGGGAGTGCGTGCTCGTCGGCAACCCCAGCACACGCGGCTCGGCGCGGGTGCGCGGCGCCGACCGCTCGTTTGAGTTCTCCGTCACGTTGAACGACTACGTGCCAACCGATCTGATCGGCATCGGCCGGGCGGCGTGGGTATGTAACGATACCCATTCCGGCCCCGTGTCCGTGGGCTATGAAGGCGATCAGTTCCGCGGCGTGAACTGGCCGGGTTGCTGCGACGCCGGGCCGACGCCCAACCTGGGGCAGGGGCTGGTGGTCTTCCAGAACGCCAGCGATGCGCCGCTGATCGTGGGCCTGCGGCAAACCGACACCAACGGCGACCCGTTGACCAACGGCGACGGCGTTTCCGGCGCGGTGGCGCCGAGCGGCGGCGCCGGCGGCTGCGATGGCGCCGCGTCGTTCCCCTTCTCGATGGCGCCGGGTACCTACACGCTGCATATCCAGTTCGAGCAGCCGAGCACACCGGACATCCAGCTCGATATCAGTATCGAGCCGGATCACAAGTACCTCTTCTGCTACCACCCCGGCACGTAGGCACGAGCCTCGGAGCACACGCGGCTGCCGCCCCGCCGCGCCGGGTGAGCAGGCGGGCCGGCTCAGATCACCTTCGCCTCGCGCAGGGCCGCGATCGCCGCCGGCGAGAGCGAGAGCAGGCCGCCATAAACGTCCTCGTTGTGCTCGCCGGTGCGCGGCGCGGGGCTGTGCACGCCGCCGGGCGTGCGCGAGAGCTTCGGCACCACGTTCGGCATCGCCGCGCGGCCCACATGCGCGTCGGGAATCTCGACAATGTCCTCCCGCGCCTCGAACTGCGGGTCGTCGAAGATCTCGTCGATCGCGTAGATCGGCCCCACGGGCACGCGCTCGGCGTCCAGGATCGCGATCACCTCGGCCAGCGTGTGCCGCGCCACCCAGGGGCGGATCTCGGCGTGGATCTCGTCGGCGTGCTGCTGGCGCACGTGCGCGGGCATGAAGCGCGGATCGACCGTCAGCTCCGTCCGGCCCATCGCCTGGCAGAGGCGGATGAAGAGGCGATCGGAGGGCGCGATAATCAGCGCCCAGCGGTCGTCCTTCGTGCGGAACTGCTGACCGGGAACGGTCCAATTGCGCGTGTTGCCGGCACGGCGCCGCACCTTGCCGTCGTGCGCGTACTCGCCGGCGATGTTGTGCGAGACGCGGAACAGCGGCTCGTAGAGCGAGACATCCACCACCTGCCCGGCGCCACCGCCGGCCGCGTCGCGCCAGTAGAGGGCGATCAGGGCGCCGAGCGCGTTGAAGGTGCCGGCCAGGTGGTCGCCGAGCATGTAGCCGGGGTGCACCGGCTCGCCGTCGGGCGCGCCGGTGACTTCGAGCAGGCCGCCGAAGGCCATCGCCACGCGGTCGTAGCCGCCCTTCTGCCGGTACGGCCCCGTCTGGCCGTAGCCGGAGACGCGCACATAGACGAGGCGCGGGTTGACCTTCGCCAGGTCGTCGGGGCCGATGCCCCAGCGTTCCATCGTGCCGGGCGAGTAATTCTCCACCAGCACGTCGGCGACGGCGGCGAGCTGCCGCAGCAGCTCCTGCCCGCGCGGCGTGCGCAGGTCGAGCGTGATCGAGCGCTTGTTGCGCCCCAGCACGGCGCGGCCCAGCGCCACGCTGGGCGCCAGCTCCAGGCCGACCAGTTCCGGATTTTCGATCGAGATCACGTCGGCGCCGAAGTCGGCCAGCAGCGAGGGGCCGAAGGGGCCGGCGATGATCTGGCCGGCGTCGATCACGCGCAGGCCCGCGAGCGGCATCGTGGCGGAGCGGCCGGCGCGCGCGGCAGCCAGGTCTTCGTCGGAGAGGATCAGCGGCATGGCGGCAAGCCCGCGCTCGTCGTCGCCGCCGCGGCGGCGCTCCTCGATCATGGGAGCGGGCGGGAGCGGCGGTCAAGCGCGGCGGCCGCTCCAGGCAGCGGGATCGCGCCACGCCGCCAGGAATGCGGCGCCGCACCTATAGGCGATCCGCGGCGGCTGCCGACACTTCCTATGGGGCCGTTGTCGGAAGCGGCCGCCGCACGTTGCCCTGAGCCATACGAGGTAGAAGCGATGTTCCGCCGCCTGCTGCCTGCCCTGGTCGTCGCGCTCGTGCTGGGCGGAGCGCTCAGCGCCGCCGGTCCGGTGCGGGCGCAGAGCGCCGCGGCCGGCGATCTGGCCGCCGTGGCGCTCAGCGCGTCCGAGCTGCCGGGCTTCACGCAGGCGCAGGAGACCACGCCGGCCAGCGGCGTGCCCGGCATCTCGGCCATGTTCGTGCGCACGTTCGTGAGCACGGACGCGAGCGGCGGCGCCGTGATCGACGGCCTGATCGAGACCGACCAGGCCCTGCCGGCCGGCGTGATCGTGCCGCTGTTCGGCGGGCCGGCCTTCGTGCAGGCGCTGGCGGGCGGCGGCGTGAACGTGCAGAACTTCCGGGTGCTGGCGCCGCTCGGCCTCGGCGCCGCCGACCAGCAGGTGGCGTTTGACCTGCCGGACCCGAAGGACGGCCCGACGCTGCACTTCGTGGCCGATATCTTCGTGCGTGGCCGCGTGATCGCGCTGGTGCTCGACGGCGGCCTGCAGCAGCCGGACCCGGCCCAGCTCGCCGCGATCGCGCAGGCACAGGACGCGAAGCTGAGCGCGGCCGGCCTGGGCTAAGCTCTCCGAAGCTTTCGCCGCGCGCTTCCCTCTTGCGAAATTCGTCTCGCCGCGCCATGATCGGACGTGGCGCGGCGATCGAACGTCATTCGGCGCCCGCGCGTACGATCCGGACCGTTCAGCGGCCGGCAACGGAGGAGCGTGACGATGCAGTTCCAGGACACCGCCGCAGAGGCCGCCTTCCGCAGTGAGGTGCGCGGGTTCATCAACGAGAACCTGCCGTCGCGCTTCGCCAACCCGGAGATGGAGCGCTACGACCTCAGCCGCCAGGAAGAAGACTTCCGCAAGCAGTGGCGCACGGCGCTGGGGCAGAAGCGCTGGATCGCGCCGCACTGGCCCAAAGAGTACGGCGGCGCCGGCATGAGCGTCAGCGAGCAGTTCATCTTCAACGAAGAGATGGCCGAGGCGCGGGCGCCGCAGGTGGGCGGTATGGGCGTGCAGATGATCGGCCCCACGCTGATCCTTTACGGCACGGACGAGCAGAAGCAGGAGCACTTGCCGCGCATCACCAGCGGCGAGATCCAGTGGTGCCAGGGCTACTCGGAGCCCGGCTCCGGCTCCGACCTGGCCAGTCTGCAAACCCGTGCCGTGCGCGACGGCGATGACTACGTGCTGAACGGCCAGAAGATCTGGACCAGCGGCGCTCACCGCGCCGACTGGATGTTCATGCTCGCCCGCACCGACCCGGAGGCGCCGAAGCATCGCGGCATCTCCATGCTGCTGCTCGACATGAAGACGCCGGGCCTCTCCGTGCAGCCGCTGGTGACGATGGCGAACGACCACGTCTTCAACCAGGAGTTCTTCGACAGCGTGCGCGTGCCGGTGAAGAACCGGGTGGGCGAGGAGAACCGCGGCTGGTATGTCGGCGCCACGCTGCTGGACTTCGAGCGCTCGAACATCGGCGCCAGCATCGGCCTCAAGCACACGGTCAACGACCTGATCAAATACGCGCGCGAGGCGAAGAGCGACGCGGGCAAGCCGCTGTATCTCACGCCGGGGCTGCGGTTGGAGCTGGCGGAGAAGCTGGTGGAGGCGGAGATTGCGCGGCTGTTCTCCTACCGCGTGATCAGCATCCAGAAGCGCGGCCAGGTGCCGAACCACGAGGCCTCGGTGAACAAGATGTACCGCTCGGAGGTGAGCCAGCGGGTGGCGCGGCTGGGCACGCGCATGCTGGGGATGTACGGCGGGCTGGACCGTGGCAGCAAGTGGGCGCCGCTGCGCGGCCGCATCGCGCACATGTACCTGAGCAGCGTCTCCGCCACGATCGCCGCGGGCACCAGCGAGATCCAGCGCAACGTGATCGCCACGCGGGGGCTGGGCTTGCCGCGGGGGTAGGCAGAGCGCGAGCACGGCCAGCCGGCCTTTCGAGCACGATCTAGGTATCGCCACAGGGTGTTTCAACCGAGCAGACCTCGCACCTTTATGCGGTGGGACCGACTTTTGGGGCGGCGCGTGAACCGGCACATGCCCGCGCATGATGCCGGTGAGGGGGAGCGTATACTGTAGCCTGGACTATTCGCGTGCCGCCCATTCGTGGGAGGGACCGTGCCACTCCGCCGTCGGCAGCCCTCATTGGTGGGGCGCGAGCAGGAACTGGCCACGCTCCTGGCCGACCTCGCCGTTGCCCGTCAGGTTGCCGGCGGGGTCGGCTTTGTCTTCGGTGAACCCGGCATCGGCAAGACCCGCCTACTGACCGAACTGGCCGAGCGCGCGCACACCGCGGGCACGCTCGTGCTGCTGGGTCACGCGTACGACAGCGACGCCGGCTTGCCCTATGGCCCTTTCGTCGAAGCGTTACGCGGTCTCGTGCGCGCCGGCGACAGCGAACGCCTCTGGAGCCAGTCGGGCAGCAGCATGGCCGGAGTCGCAGTGCTCCTGCCGGAGCTGGCCGACCGCCTCCCCGATCCGTCCGCCGGGCGGGCCGAGTCTCCCGAACTGGATCGGCCCCGGCTCTTCGACGCGGTCACGGAGCTGCTCTTCGCGGCCGCACACAGCGCGCCCGGCGGGTTGTTGCTCGTGCTGGAGGATCTGCACTGGGCCGACGCAGCGTCGCTGGTGCTCCTACAGCACCTTGGCCGCCGCCTGGCCGAAGCGCCCCTGCAACTTGTGCTTTCCTATCGCACGGTAGAGGTGCCACGCGATCATCCCCTCCACATGACGCTCGCCGAACTCAGCCGCCAGCAGCCGGTGACCCGCCTGCGGCTGCCGCCGCTACCGGAACCCGCTGTGGCCAGCATCATCGGCCAGCTCAGTGGTGCAGCGGCCGCACCGCAGGTTGCCGCCCGCGTCTATGCCAGCACCGCGGGCAATCCCTTTTATGTGACCGAGTTGGTGCGTCAGCTTGTGGGCGAGGGCGTGGACCTCTCCAGCGCGGCCACGGCGGGTTCCGGTTGGCGCGTCCCGATTGGCCTGCGTGAAGTGATCGGCAGTCGCCTGGCGCGGTTGAGCGCGGAAGCGGGTGCGCTGCTCGAGGTCGCCGCGGTGCTGGCCGAGGGTGCGCGCTACGAGGTGCTGCTGAGGCTATGTGGCGGGACGGCGAGCGAGCTGATGGCGCCGCTGGAGGAGGTCGAAGCGGCCGGGTTGCTGCAGGAACACGCCGGTATCTACGACTTTGCCCACGCGCTCATCCGGCAAACCCTGCTGGAGGAGCTGAGCTTGCCGCGGCGGCAACTCCTGCATCTGCGCGCGGCGGAGGCGATTGAGCAGGTGGCCGCGGGCAACCTGGCTCCGCACCTGGCGGCCCTGGCGGACCATTACCGTCTCGCCGGCGCCGCCGCCGATGGCGAGACGGCGATCGATTACCTGCTGCGCGCCGGGGAGGCGGCGCAGGGGGCGTTTGCCTATGAAGAGGCCGCCTCGTCCTGGCAGGCGGCGCTGGAGCGCTTGACGGCACAGGGGGCGGCGCCGAAGCGACGCGCGGACCTCTTGCTCCGGCTGGGGCAACTGCTCGTCGCCGCCGGATTCCATCGCTACAGGGACGCCATCGTCTGTCTAGAGCAAGCGATCGGGCTGTACGAGGAGATCGGCGAGTCAGTTCTCGCCGGCCGCGCACACGGCCGCTTGGGCCGGTGTCTCACCTTCGGCAATGCGGCCACCCAGGATCTGTCGCGCGCCATGCACCATCTGCAGACGGCCGCGGGCGTCCTTGGCGATGCGCCGGCGACGGTGGCGAGCTTCGATCTGTACGCGGGGCTTCACGGCGCGAGCTGGAGCGGCGTACAGACAGGGGCCGGGTTGCACGCTGCGGAGCGAATGCTGGCGATCGCGGGCGAGCTTGGTCGTAAGGACTTTGTAGAGCTGGCCAGTTACTTCCAGGGGCTGGACTTCCTGGCCAGCGGACGGCTGAGGGAGGGTCTGGACGCCTGCGAGCAGATGTGGGCGGCCGCCGATCGGCGCGGTGACCCGCTGGCGAGCATCAACGCCAGTTGGGTGGGGAACGTTCTCGTCTGGCTGGGCGACCCCACAGACGCCTTGCGCTGGTATGAGCGCGATCTGAGTCACCCGCGAAGGGGCCATGACTGGCAGGGCCGGGTGCTCGCGCAGACGCCTGGTGCCTACGCGCACCTGGGCGAGTTGGCGGAGGCGAGGCGGCGGCTGGCGAACCAGGGGCCGACCGCCTTCGAGCAGGCCGTGGAGATGCTGGCCTCACCGCTGCTCGCCTTCTTCAGTGGCCATTGGGAGGAGGCCGCCGCAGCGTGGGAGGCGGTGCGCGAGTGTGCGCGACGAACGGGCGTCCGGCTGGCCCAGATCGACTTCGCCCTCTGGCTGGCGCGGCTCTACCAGCTCCAGGGGGAATATCAGCGGGCCGATGCATTGGCAGAGGAGAGTCTTGCGGTCGCCCTCGACGGGCAGCATCTGCCCTTTGAACTCCGGGCGCGGATCGAGCTGGCGCTACTGGTGGCGGAGCGAGGCGACCTTTCGGCAGCGCAGGCGCACGTGGAGCGGTGCCAGGCGGTGTTGGCGGCGGGCGAGGACTGGCGCGGGCTGGCCGGTCGAGTCCGGCTTGCAGAAGCGGTCGTCGCGGCCGCGAGCGGCGACCACCCTGCTGCCGCGGAGCGGTTCGCGGAGGCGCACCAGATCTTTCAGCGCTACACGCTGCCCTGGGAGGAGGCGGAGGGTCTCCACCTGTGGGGCCGTGCTCTGCTGGCCGCCGGGCAGCCACGGCAGGCACTGGCGACGTTCAGCGACGCGCTCGCCGTTTACGATCGGATCGGCGCCGCCGACCGCTGGCGCGAGCATGTACTGGCCGACCTGGCCCGAGCCGAGCAGTTGCAGCAGCGCCGGCCGTCGCGGCCACGCTACCCAGATGGCCTCTCGGAGCGGGAAGTGCAGGTGCTGCGGCTGGTGGCGGCGGGGCGCAGCAATCCCGAGATCGCCGCCGCCCTGGTGCTCAGCCGCTACACCGTGGACCGGCATGTGAACCACATTCTGGCCAAGACCGGCACGGCGAACCGTGTCGAAGCGGCCACGTACGCCCACCGCCGCGGCCTCGCCAGGCTTTGAGCCGGCTCTGCTCGGCACCATCGCCCCCGCGCCACTAACAGAACTCTATTAGTCGGCTCTGCCCTACCTCTTCCGTCCCTCGCTCGCCAGGATCCCTGGGTCACGCGATGTTGGCTCGCTCCGGCTCCGCGAGGATGCTGGTGCGCCTCGGTGGCGCACCGGGAGGAGGCCGATCATGGTGACGTACAGCGGAACGCGGAAGCCCGTCCAGCGGCGACAGCTGCTGGCCGCGATCGCGTTAGTATTGGCAATTGGAACCGTCGCCGGCGTGGCGAGCTGGCGACTTGGCCTGCACGCGCATACCAGTGGCCGGGCCACAACCGTGGCACACGGGCAACCGCCGTCCAGCCGTCAGGCCGAGCCCAGGTCCGCCGCCAGCGGCAGCGGTGCGGCTCCGACCGGGGCAGCCGCGGTGGTTCCCACCGCTCAGGCACCACAGCTAATCCTGGTCGGCTCGGTGGAACGGGCGCAGCAGGCCCAGGCGGACCTCGACGCCGCCGATGTCCTCCGCATCCATTTCGGACTGAGGCCGCTGACCGCTGCGATCACGCCGGTCGACACGGACACCTCCAGCAACCTGCTGCAGGCGGTCGCTGAGCTGAACGCCGTCCACGACATGCTCGGGCTACCCGAGATCCAGGTGATCGACCTCCGCACCCGTCCGCAGTGACGTGCGGCGCTCCGTCGAGCGCGCTCGCGTAGCAGCGTACTCGCATGGACACCCGAGTCCGCTACGCGCCCGGGGCGCCCTGCCAGGGTTCGCCTCATCAGCAGGGTCTGCAACATCACAGCGGAGCATCGCGATGTGGAGCTCGATCCGCGCACTCGCCCCACGCGTTCTTGCGGCCGCCGAAGTCGCCGCGGCGCTCGCGGTGCTCCAGGTCGATGGGCAGCTCTCGAGGGTTGGAATTCGAGCAGCGGTTCAGCTCGGCCCCGTCGCAAGATCTCAACCTCGTGTGCCGGAACGGTCTGCCAGCGCGCGCCAGGCCGCGCCAAACGGGCTAACCCCGCGCGAACGGGAGGTACTGCAGCTACTCGCGGAGGGAAAGTCGAACCACGAGATCGCGGCGACTCTGGTCGTGAGTGTGCGCACGGTGGACCACCATCTGGCCAAGATCTACCGCAAAACCGGGGCACGCGGGCGAGTGACCGCGGCCACCTACGCCTTGCGACTGGCGACGCACGATTTGACCGTCGATTCGCAGCATCATCCTTGAACTCGGTAGCGCTGATGGCATAGGCGATCTCGCCCATTTTCCGCTGGGCTGACCCAGGATGGGCGATCTGGCCGGTGCATGCGGCACGGTCGTCCGCCACGCTGCGCGACGTCGGGGGTCTGACGGATGCGACCGGACCGCCGGGCGCACCACGCAGGCTCCCGGCCGCTCAGGACTCCCGGCGCCCGCGGAACGTCGCGGTGAAGGCGTGTACGTCGCCCATCGGGCTCATGGGCGGCATGTGCTGGGACCAGCAGCCCTTTCGATCGCCGGGGCCGGACCTGCAGAAGGAGGGGGCGGCATGGATCGCTGATTGCCCTCGGTCACCAACACCAGATTGTCCTCACGTACTCGAAAGGATGCACCGCCGTGAAACGCCTCTCGCTTGTGCTGCTCGGTCTCATCGCTGGTCTTGCCGTGATCGGCGGCTCCGTCCGCCACAGCCGCGCGCAGCCATCACAGACCCAGGCGGCCGGCGACCCAGCCTGTCTGCAAGCCAGCGTGGCGGCTGTCAACAGTTCTGGCATCCAGGGCACCGGCAGTCTCTGCTGGGGCAGCCAGGGTGTCACGGCGTCGCTCAGCGCGGGGAACTTGACCCCCGGCTCGGCCTACACGATCTGGTTCGCCTACTGGGATAATCCGGCCACCTGTAAGAGCCTCCCGTGCGGTGACAACGATGCCGGTGGCGACAATCCGGCCGTCGTCTTCGGTCGCATGGACGGCGCCGTGGCGGACGCCTCTGGACAAACGCTGTTCACGGGCACCATCCGCGACCTGCAGCTCAGCAAGCACTCCGAGGTCCAGTTGGTGATGTTCGGCCATGGTCTGGTGAACACCACGGACAACCGCTTCCGGGCGCGGCAACTGCTGACCCCGCAGGAGCCGGCCCTGGGTGCGCCGATGGGTGGCGCAGTCGCAGACGGCAGCAAGGGGGCGCCGGTGTCGCTCGTGGTGTTCGATCTTCCCTGAGGCAGCGAGTTCGGCCAGCCGCCTCGGCACGGCGTTCCGGTCGGGCTGAGAAGCGCAGGCGCCGGCCTTGGCGCGGCCACCTGTGTGGCCCGCCTGGCCGCATCGGCACAGGGGCCACCACGCAAAGGGGCAAACAATGCGCGCGCGGACGAGCAGCAGGGGCCGGCGGAACGGGGCGAACGGTCGCTCCTGGGCCGCCACACAGCTCAGTCGGCGGCACCTGCTGAGCGGGGCGCTGGCCCTCGCCACCGCCGGCGTGCTCCGTGGGGGTTCCGACGATCCCGCGCTGGCCCGGTCCCACGAGCGCACGCCCCGCCGGCCGCTGGCCAGCGCCGACACGATCGTAGTGCAGTGGAACAACGCGGCCCTTCAGGCCATTCGTGCCACGAAGCCCGGCCCGCCGATGGTCGCGCGGGCCCTGGCGATCCTCCACACTTGCATCTACGACGCCTGGGCCCTCTACGACCCCGTCGCGGTCGGTACGCGCTTCGGTGCCGAGATGCGCCGCCCGGCGGCCGACCGCACTCTCACGCAGAAGGCCGAGGCGCTGAGCTACGCCGCCCGCCACGCCCTGAGCGATCTATTCCCGTCTGAAGCGTCACGCTTCGACGATCTGCTGACAAACCTGGGTTACGATCCGGCGGCGGTGGTCCCCTCGATCGAGCGCCCCAGCGGCCTCGGCACGCTCTGTGCTCAGGCGGTGCTCGACTTCCGCCACGGCGATGGCGCCAACCAGACCGGCAGCCTCCGTGCCGGCGGCTACGCCGACTACACCGGCTACATGCCGGTCAACACCCCAGATATCGTCAGCGACCCGAACCGCTGGCAGCCGCTGCGCGTGCCCGATGGGCAGGGCGGGTTCAGCGTGCAGCAGTACATCGGCCCGCAGTGGGGGTTGGTGACACCCTTCGCCCTGACGAGTGGGGCGCAGTTCCGCCCCGTGGAGGGTCCAGCGACCTACGGCACGGCGCGCTACCGGGACCAGGTGGACCAGATGCTGGCGTACAGCGCCAACCTGACCGACGAGCAGAAGGTCATCGCCGAGTACTGGGCGGATGGTCCCTCATCTGAGTTGCCGCCCGGCCACTGGTGCCTGTTCGGCCAGTTCGTCTCGCGCCGCGTTGGGCACGACCTCGATGCGGACGTGCAGCTGTTCTTCGCCCTCGCCAACGCCGTGTTCGACGCCGGCATCGCCGCCTGGGACGCCAAGCGCGCCTATGACTCTGTCCGGCCGGTGACGGCGATTCGTTACCTGTATAGCGGGCAGGCGGTGCGCGCCTGGGGTGGTCCCGGTCAGGGGACGCAGACGATTGATGGCGGGGTATGGCAGCCCTACCAGGCGGCGACAGTCGTGACCCCGCCGTTCCCAGAGTTTATCTCCGGTCACAGCACCTTCAGCGCCGCGGCCGACGAGGTACTCCAGCGCTCTATGGGGAGCGATGCCTTTGGCGCGTCCGTGACGGTGCCGGCGGGGCACTCCCGCTTCGAGCCGGGGCTGGTGCCGGCACAAGACGTCACCCTCGACTGGGAGACGTTCTCGGCGGCGGCGGATCAGGCAGGGCTGTCGCGGCGCTACGGGGGCATCCACTTCGAGCAGGGCGATCTGGTGGGCCGGGCGATCGGGCGGCTGGTGGGGGCGCAGGTGTGGGACCGTGCGCAGGCCTATCTCAGCGGCGCTGGATAGCGATGTCGGCGACCACGTATGCTGGCGACCCTGCCGCGTGCCAGGGAAGCCCGGCGTTGCTCGGAACCGCTGTCAGGGAACAACCCACGGTCGCATCGCAGCATACGTTTCCAGGGCATCGGTGAGAAGGCTGTCCGCTTCGTCCGCCCGAGCGTGACAAGGCGGACAGGACCAGGCCCGCGGCGCTGGGTACCGTCCGCCTGTTGTCCGCCGTTCGAGCCGAATCCATGCATGTATGACTGCCAGCGGCGAATGGCCGACCGCTCTGTCCGACAGTACTCAGCGATCGTGGATTCACAGGCTCCGTTTGCTGGAGCGCACGCTTCGTGCCCGGAGACTGTGGCGTGCCTGGCGTCTGAGCGCAGCGGACGCGTCGCGCTCATTACCGGCGGCCGTGACATCGGCCGAGTGCACGCCCTCATCGTCGGCGGGATGGGCGCGGAGATCGCCATAGCAGCGCACAATGCCGCCACGATCGCCGCGGGCACCAGCGAGATCCAGCGCAACGTGATCGCCACGCGGGGACTGGGCTTGCCCAGGGGTTAGGGGAGAGAGAACAGGGAGTAGAAGGCCGGGTAGGCGCGAACGCTCGTCGATCCCAGGCTGGAGGCGGAGCGTTTTGCGTAGCGTTACGCGGGAACACGTGGCGACATGGGCCGCCAGCGCCCTTCGTCGTCACAGCGCTCCCAACCTGTACCCAGGCGCAGCCGGTCGAACTGGCTGGCGAGCAGGATGCCGGCGGCGGCTGGGGGTGCTGCCGCCCCCGTCAGGCCAGACCGCGGTCCGCCTGCTGCGCCAGGGTGACGATGGCGCCGGGAGCGCTGAGGCGCGCCAGCCGGCGCAGGGCATCTCGCCTGGCCGCCGCGCTGCTGGTCTTGTGCAGCACCTGCTCCGCGTAGGCGCCGATATCGCTCAGGGCACGCACGTGGCGGTAAAAGGCCAACGCCACTCCATCGACCGCGGGACTGCCGTAGCCCGCAAGGAACCAGCGTGCCTCACGCGCGCCGGCGGGATAGACGCCCAGGCCGCCGACGCCCATCATCAGATCGCACTCCTTCGGCGCATAGAGCACCTCGTCCCAGTCGACCATCCACAGCCGGTCGTCGTGGTCGATCAGCAGGTTGTTGGGATGGATGTCGGCATGGCAGAGCACCAGCGGCGGCGGTGAGCGGCGCAGCTGCGCCCCGAGGGCCGTGAAGCGTCCGGCGAGCGCCAGCACCACGGGGCGCTGCGTCTGCCACCAACCCGCCAGGGCCTGGAGTTCCGGTGATTCCGCGTCGGCTGCCGCGCCGAGCGCCTCCAGGCCGGCGACGACCTCGTTCCACGGGGACTGGCGCTGCCGCTGAAAGAGCTGGGCGAACGTGAATGCCTCGCGGGGCACGATCCGCGCGAGGTCGGGGGAAAGCAGCGTGTCGTGCACCTGCCGGAGCGCCGCGCCGAAGGCGAGCCAGTGGCGCTGCTGGAGCCCGTACGCCATACCGGCCGTGCCGTCGATGAACGGGTACACGGTGAGGGTGAACGGGTCGAGATCGGCCCATAGCTGGCCGCTGCGGGTCGGCAGTGGCGCGACGACGGCCGTCGCGCCGTGGTCGGCCAGGAAGCGGGGGACGCGCAACGTGGCCGCGGGTATGCGGCCATGGCGGAGCTTGAGAAAGTAGGCGGCGCCCGCGGCAGTGGCGGCGCGATAGGTCCACGCCGCGACATCCTGCCCCAGCGTGAGGGCGGTCAGCGCCGTCACGGGAAGGCCGTAGTGCCGCTGGATGGCCGCGACGATGGCGTCTTCGGGCAGCGCAGGACGGTCAGGCATGGCAGGGATTCGGCCTCGCTGAGCGGTGCGTGCTGCGCCCAGTCTGCCAGCCCGTTCCCGGGAGTGCGAGCACGCGCACGGCCGTAGGGCGCAACGTCTCTCGGCCGGCCCCGCACAACGGGGATGGAGACAAATGCTCGCCGCGGCCCCGGCGTGATCGCCGCGCGCGGCCCCGGTCGTCGCGAAAGACGCATCTCACCCGTTATGTCGGCAGCCGGTCACAGTCTCCGGCCGCGCTCCGTCATAGTAGTGACGGGAGCACTCCACCGCGCAGGCGCGAACACCGGCGCGGCCGGCTTCCGCAGAAGCAGGGGAGGAGTCAGGGCATGCTCGGGATGAAGACCTACAGCCACGAGTACATCGATGGTTGCCGGTCGAACCTGGAAGCAGATCTCGCCGCCTACAGGGGTATGGTCGCGGCACGGGGCAGCAGCTCGGTCAACGAAACGCCGCGCCACTCCGTGTTTGATGCCTTCGAAGCAGTCTTCTTCAACAACATGGTCATCGTGCTGGACAGCCTCTTCGTGCACAGGCTGCGCGTCATTGAAGGCAAGGACGGCAACGCGCTGAACGAGGTGCGCATGCTCTGCGCCTCGCTGATGGAGCATGCCGGCGTCATGACCCTGGACAAGTCGATCAAGTGGTCCCCGGCGAAGTCCGTGCTGAAATACCAGGACGGAGATGAAATCAAGCTGAGCGAGGCGGACTTCGCGCTGCTGTCCCAGGCGTTCTTTACTGAAATCGAGCGCAAATATCTCTGAGCTGACAAGGCACGGGATCAGGCGCAAGCGCGCTCGATTGCCCGCCAATGCACCCTCGGCCCCGCCGGTGTCGTGCCTGTGCCCCTGCGGCTACGCGCGGCTGCATCGCAGCGCCGCCCTACGCCGCCGGCCGGAACTTCGGCAGGCTGATCTCATCGCTGATGCGCTCGAAGGTGACTTCGACCGGCATACCCACGCGGATCTGGTCGTTCGCCACGCCGACGAGGTTGGAGTACATACGCGGCCCTTCCGCAAGCTCGATCACGGCCACGTTGTAGGGGATCTCGTCCTTGAAGCCCGGATGGTAGAGCTGGTGCATGATGCCGAAGGTGTAGACGGCGCCCTTGCCGCTCGCCTGCACCCACGCGGTGTCCGTGCTCCAGCAGACGTCGCAGCGGTCGCGCGAGGGGTAGCGGTAGGCGCCGCAGTTGTTGCAGCGCATCAGCATCAGCCTGCCCTCGCGGGCGCCCGCAAAGAACGGCGCGGAGTCCTCGTCGGCGGCGGGCATGGGCTTGGCGTAGTCACTCGTCATCGTCTTCTCGCTATGCCGGATTGGGGCTGAGCACGAGGCAGCCATGGTAGTTGAGCACGCCGCCGTTGCCGGAGACGAGCACCACATCGTGCTTCGGCGCCTGCCGCTCGCCGCCCTGGCCGCGCGTTTGAATGACCGCCTCTGAAACGGGCGTCATGCCCCACATGTAGTAGCCGGAGAGCTGGCCGCCGCCGGTGTTGGTGGGCAGGCTGCCGCCGGGGCCGAGCTTGCCGTCCTCGACGAAGGCGCCGCCCTCGCCCTTCTTGCAGAAGCCGTAGTCTTCCAGCGTCACCAGCGTGGTGTAGGTGTAGCAGTCGTACAGCTCGCAGACGTCCACGTCGTCGGTGGTGATGCCGGCCATGCGGAAGGCCGAGGCTTTGGCGATCGTCGCGGCGGAGTGCGTCTCCGGCTCGAAGCCGCGGCGCATCGGGTTGCCGTGATGGCCCTGGCCCATGCCCCAGACGTAGGCCGGCGGCTGCCGCAGATCGCGCGCCCGCTCGGCCGTGGTCACGATCACGCAGACGCCGCCGTTGGAGACGAGGCAGCAATCGAGCAGGTGCAGCGGCTCCATGATCCAACGCGAGTTGTGGTAGTCCTCGAGCGAGATCGCCTCGCGCATCTGCGCCTTCGGGTTCATCGTCGCCCAGAGGCGGGTGGAGACGGCGATCTGGCCGAGCTGGTCCTGCGTGGTGCCGTACTCGGCCATGTGCCGCCGTGCTGCCAGCGCGTAGCTGGAGTTGGCGCCGTACATCCCGTAGGCGCTGGCGAGGCTGATCATGCCGGCGGGGCGGCGGGTGCTGCCGTAGGCCGCGCCAGCGCTCTTGTTCGCCTGCAGCGGCGCGTCGGCGAAGACACAGGCGACGTAGTTGGCCAGGCCGCCCGCCACGGCAAACGACGCGTACTGCACCATCTGCGCCGCGGTCGAGCCGGCGGCGTTCATGTGGTTCAGCATGCGCAGGTTGTTGAAGCCCAGGTAGTTCTGCAGCGCCAGGCCGAGGCCGCCGCCGGTGATGCCCTGGATGCCCGCGTTGATCAGCAGGCCGTCGATCTCGTCTTTACTCAGGCCAGCGTCTTCCACCGCCAACCGTACCGCCTCGCCGGCGAACCAGTTGGCGTCGTGGCCGTAGATGCGGCCCATGTCGGTAATGCCGAGGCCGCAGATCGCGGCCCTGCCCTTCATGCTCACCTGTTCTGCCATCGCAATCGTTCGCTCCCGCTTCGCATGCTCGTCGCGGCCGGCCCGGCGCCGGTCCGCGCTCGCCCTGCCTAATATACGATCTGGTTGACCAGCAGGTCGGCGGCGCGCTCGCCGTCCACGCCCAGCAGCTCGTTCACGATGTAGTCGTTCGCCTCGCCCAGCAGCGGCGCCGGCGTATGCAGCACGCCCGGCGTGGCGCTCAGCACGAAGTGCGGGCCGTCGTAGGCGGTGCGGCCCGCCTCCGGGTGGTCGAGATAGACGTAGAGACCGCGCGCCTGCAGCTGCGGGTCGTGGTCGAGCACGTCCTCGGCGCTTTGCACGATGCCGGCCGGCACACCGCGGTCCTGCAGCCGCTCCGCCACCGCCTCGGCGCTGAGCGTGCGCGTCCACGCCTCGGTGCAGCGCTCCAGCTCGTCCTCGTGCTGCTTGCGGCCGAGCAGCGTGCCGAAGCGCGTCTCCGCGGCCCAGTCCGGCTCGCCCATCTCCGCCTTCAGCGCCTGCCACTGGGCGTCGGTGTAGACCGAGATCACGCACCAGCGGTCTTCGGGCGCGCCCGTGCCCGTGGCCGGCCGGTCCTGGCAGCGGAAGGCGGCATGCGGCGCGGCGTAGGCGCAGCGGTTACCCTGGCGTTGGGGCACGGTGCCGTTAGCGGCTGCCTCCATCAGCGCCGGGCCGAGGCCGTTGAGCGTCGATTCGAGCTGCGAGAGCTCGATCTGCTGCCCTTCCCCCGTGCGGTCGCGGTGGCGCAGCGCGGCGAGGATGGCGATCGTGGCGTGGCCGGGGTTGATCACGTAGTCGGGATAGTTGGTGCCGACGCCGATCGGGGCGCGGTCGGGCCAGCCGGCGAGGTAGCTGTAGCCGCTGACCGGGGCCAGCACACCGCCGAAGCCCAAAAAGTCGCGGTGCGGCCCCCAATTGCCCTGCATGGGGATGTTGACGTAGATGATGTCCGGCCGCACCGCGGCGACGTCGGCGTAGGTCAGCCCCCACTTCTCCACGATGCGCGGCGTGTAGTTCTCCAGCATCACGTCGCAGGTTGCAAGCAGCTCCAGCGCGACGGCGCGGGCCTCGGGCCGGCTCATGTTGAGCGTGAAGCAGCGCTTGTTCGCGTTAAAGTTGTTGTAGTAGCCGGAGACGTTGACGCTGCCTTCGCTGCCCGGCGGCACGGGCATGGTGGTGCGCAGGCCGTCGAGGTGCGACTCGGACTCGACGCGAATAACTTCGGCGCCGAACTGCGCCAGCACCGCGCCGGCCACGGGGCCAGCGGCGAACCAGGAGAAGTCCGCCACGCGAATGCCGGCGAGCGGCAAGGGCAGATCAGCGGTCATCGTGGCCTCACCCCCCGGCCCCCTCTCCATTTCATGGAGAGGGGGAGGCTGCGGAATGGGTTTAGATTGCGTGGGCGGCGGTTAGCGTGGCGAGGTCGGCCGGGCTGAGGCCCAGCGTGCCGAAGACCTCAATGTTGTGCTCGCCGGGGAGCGGCGGGCGGCGGGCGATCTGCCAGGGCGATCTGGCTAGCCGGTAGGGGGGACCAGGGTAGGTCACCGTCTGCTGCAGCTCCGGGTGCTCGACCTGCTGGAACCAGCCGCGCGCCGCGAGTTGCGCGTCGTTGAGCAGATCCCGTGCGGTGTTGGCTGGGCCGATCAGCAGGCGGCGACGCTGGCCTTCTTCATAGAGATACTGCTTACTGAACCGTTTGTAGAAGCGCTCCAACACGTCGTTGACGTGCGCGTACTGCGCCTGCAGGTCGGCCAACTTCTCGGGGTTGGACCAGAGCTGCGTCAGTTCGCGGATATTCATGCTGTTCAAGATGTTCTGCCAGTGCTCGTTGCCCAGGTCTTCGGCCATGCCTTGCTCGGCCATCCAACCGGCGAGCACCTGCCAGTTGGCGCCGAAGCCGGGGATGCCGACCATCGAGTAGAGATGGCCGTCGGCGCACTCGTAGGTACCGACGCCGGGCATCAGCCGCGCCTCGCCCTGGCGCTTGCGTACCTCGCGGCGCATATCCCAGGTCTGCATCGCCGTCTCCTGCGCCAGCGAGAGCGCCTCCTGCATCGAGACGTCGACGAACTGGCCGGCGCCGTGCTGCTCGGCCACGCGCAGCGCTAGCAGCAGCCCCTGCGCCGCCTGGATGCCGGCGGCGTACCAGCCCTGGTTGCCCGGCAGTTGCACGGGCGGCCGATCGGGGTAGCCGGAGAGCGTGAGGATGCCGGACATGGCGATGCCGACCAGGTCGTCGGCCAGCCAGCCGGCGCGCGGCCCTGTGCTGCCGAAGCCGCTGATGCCGGCCCAGATCAGCGCCGGCAGCTCGGCGTGGAAGCGCTGGAAGCCAATGCCCAGCTCGTCCAGCCCGCCCGGCGGCCCGCCTTCGAGCACGATCTGCGCCGTGGGCACGAGCCGTGCGAAGAGGGCACGCCCGTCGGCCGTATGCAGGTCGCAGGTGACGGAGCGTTTGGAGGTGTTGAAGAACCAGAAGGTGAGCGAGGTCGCGGGGCCGGACTGCTCGTGGAAGAAGGGCGGCAGGTTGCGGGCGGGCACGCCGCCGGGCGGCTCGACCAGGATCACATCGGCGCCGAGGTCGGCGAGCAGCTTGCCGGCGTAGATCGTGAGCGGATCGCCCAAATCGAGCACGCGCACGCCGGTCAGTGGGCCGGGACGGGCATTGCTTTCAATGGCGGCCGATGATGGTGAGACCATTGGTGGGGCGCTCCTCCTGGCGGCGTGCTCCGCTCGCATGATCGAGTCGGGCTGCTGGGGCGCCCAGCTCTTACGTCTACCCGCGTCGGGGTTCGGTGTCCCGCTCGCCACACGACGCTCGAACTCATCCCTCCATCGTTGCGCTCTTCGCTCGCCGGCACAGTTCAGCGTACCGTGCTTCCTTCCGCGACCTGCGCCCGCGCGGGCAGCTCGCGCGTCAGGATCTCGGCGGCGCCGTCCACGATCTCGTCGAGCACGGCTCGCGCGGGGCGCAGGCCGCCGATCAGGCCGGAGATCTGGCCGGCGGCGTTCATCAGCAGCTCTTCTTTGTCGGAGGCACGGATGCCGGCGAGCAGATCCGCGATCAGCAACCCTTGCAGACCCATCGGCAGCGCCTTGATATTGAGTGCGTCCCACGCCTCGATCAGCGGGTTGGTGATGTTCCGCATCGTCTTGCCGCTGTAGAGCCGCGTCACGCGCGTGTCCTCTTCGTTCGCCTCCACGATCTTCTGCTTCTGCAGCGACGCAATATTCGCCTCTTCCGTCGCCAGGAACGCCGTGCCGCACCAGACGCCGTGCGCGCCGAGCGCGAGCGCCGCCGCCAGCCCGCGCCCGTCGCCGATGCCGCCCGCGGCCACCACCGGCACCGGCGCAACCGCGTCGACCACCTGCGGCACCAGCGCCAGTGTGCCGATGCGTCCCGTATGGCCGCCGGCCTCGTGCCCCTGCGCCACGACGATGTCGACGCCGGCGTCGGCCACGCGCCGCGCGTTCTTCACATTGCCGACGAGGGCGGTGACCTTGATCCCCAGTTCGCGGCAGCGCGGCACGTAGGGCGCGGGGTTGCCCAGGCCGGAGGCGAAGACGGGCACCCGCTCGTCGAACAGCACCTGCACCTGGTCCTCGATGCGCCAGGCGCCCACCCCCGGCGCTGAACCTTCGCGCTGTACGTCGGGAATACCGAACTGCGCCTTCAGCCCGGCGATCGCCTCCCAGTAGGGATGCGGGATCTGTGCCCGCCAGTCCGTAGCGCCGCCGTTGCTGCCGCCCGGCTGGCGCACGACGTTGGAGGGCAGCAGCAGATCGACGCCGAACGGCTTGCTCGTGAGACCGCGGACCTTGCGGATCTCCTCGCGCAACTGCTCGGGCGTGGAGCCGGCGCCGCCCAGCACGCCGAGGCCGCCGGCGTTGGAGACGGCCGCCACGAGCGGCGCCGTGGCCGCGGCGCCACCGGCTCGCCCCGCCGTCGGCCCCATGCCGGCGAGGATCACCGGATATTCGATGCCGAGGAGGTCGCAGATCTTCGTGTGCAGGCTGAAGCGTGCCATGCCTCTCCTCTGTTCGCGGTCGTTTCGCCGGCGCGCGGCGTTCCGGGTGCCGTTACACGCCTTACCCTACACCCTTGCCGCGGGAAGGCCGAGGCCGCGCGCCGATCTCGCCCTGCCCGACGCGAGCGATCAGTTCGATCAGGACAATGTCCGTTGGGCAGGGCCGATCATGAGACGTTGATTCAGACTCAGGTTTTGACGCGGTCGAGCGACCACGGCTCGGCAAGCGGTGTGCGGCGACCGATCAGCATCTGCAAAGCGGCCGTCTGTGGCATAGCCCAGCAGACGACCTCGCGGAGGAACAGAACCGGGCGGCGCTATCGCCGCCCGGTTGGTGTGCGTCGGGGCGTGCTGCGTCGTTGTGGAGGAGGCATCGGCTCGCCGCATCGCTCCGCTGTCCCCGATTAGGCGCAGGTCGTGATGGCTGACGCTAGCGCACGACGGCGTCGGCGAACAGCCCGTCATTGATGACGACCGTGCCCACGGAGCGCTCAATCGCCCCCTGCATCAGGGCACCGGTATGCTTCATGCCCAGCGGGCCAAGTGTCCCCTGCGCGGTCTGCGCGTTCGCTGCCGAGTCGAACAGCACAATGCCGATGCGCTTGCCCGCCCCGCAGTCCACGACGAGGAAGCCACGATAGCCCTGCGCCGCGCGCGCCGCGGGCAGGAGGTAGGTCTGCACGCGATCGCGGAGGGTTTCGGCGTGCTCCGGGCTGATGCTGTACTCGACGATGCCGGCTGCCATAGTCATCTGGTCACTCCTTCGCTTAGTTGGCTGCCAGCGTCTGGACCGGTGACCGGTCGCCCGACCAGCGCTGTTGAGCCCGATCGTAGCCGCAGGCAGGCAGGCCATCGTCGGGAGAACTACCCAAATCACTACGGCTGCGTGCCGTGGGTAGTTCTCTGGAGGGTCACGTGAGCAGGTCATGCTCGTACGCGTAGGCGGTGGCCGCGGCACGCGAGGCGACACCCAGCTTGGTAAGAATATTGCTCACATGGCGATCCACGGTCTTCTCGCTGAGGACGAGGCCAGTGGCGATCGCGCGGTTGCTCTTCCCCGCAGCCACCAGGCGGAGCACTTCCAGTTCCCGCGTGGTGAGCCCTCCCGCTGCCTTCGCCCGAGGCGAGTGCGTGAGCACCTCCAAGCGCAGGAGATCGGGAATGGCGCCGAGCTGACGGAATACCCAGCGCGCCGCGTCCAGCTCCATCGCCGCGGTATCATGGTCTGCCAGGACTTGATAGGCCAGTGCCAGCAGGATGCGGACGCGCGCTGCCTCGTACGGCACCGCTACCTCCTGCCACGCCGCCCAAGCCCGCCGCAGGGCCGGCACGGCGGCGTCGGCATCGCCCCGGGTGAGGAGGACCGCCCCCTGCGCGTGCGCGGCGTATGCCTGCAGGAGAACGGCGTCCAGCTCGGCCGCGATGTCTGCCAACTCATCCGCCGCAGCGCCTGCCGCTGGGACATCGCCCACCGCGAGCATAACCTCGACGTGCGCGGCAAGCACCTTG
The DNA here is from genome assembly GCA_035310145.1 of Dehalococcoidia bacterium. Taxonomy (NCBI): domain Bacteria; kingdom Bacillati; phylum Chloroflexota; class Dehalococcoidia; species Dehalococcoidia bacterium. The sequence continues at coordinate 18,871 of DATGEL010000030.1, read as the reverse complement.
GCCCGGCTCACGCGGTCCTGCGCCTCAGCCACCACGCGACGAATGGCCGCGGCTGCCGCCTCTCGCTGCCCCTGGGAGAGCCGCAGGAGCGCCAGGCCGGGCTGGGGTTCCCGGCCGAACTGACTGGCCTGCCGATACGCTGCCTCAGCTCGGCCGAACTCACCACGCAGGCGGTGCAGTTCGCCTTGGAGGTAAAATGCCGACCCGCGCGCCGGCTGGCCGGGCGGCTGGGCGAGCCAGTCGCATGCCCGTTGTGCTTCGTCAACGGCGGCCGTCCACGCGCCATGCAGTTGCATGATTTCGGCGCGATATACGAGGCACTCGCCGCGGAATGGCACCAGCTCCGGCTGCGAGGCACACCACTGCTTGAGCGCCTCCGTCCACTCCTGGGCCCGGCGTAGGTCGCATAGCCCCTGGCAGGCGTCGATGACACTGCAGTAGACAATGCCGGCAGGGATGGGCGAAACCTCCCCAGCCAACACGGCGACCATCGCCTCATCCAGCAATGCGACGCCCGCCGCGATCTCGCCGAGGGATAGGAGCGTGCGGCCGCGCGAGTCGACTGAGCGTGAGGAGATCAGCATCGCCGAAGCGCTCAGCGATCGTGGCGGCCTGACCGGCCGTCGTGTACGCGGCCGCATAGTCGCCAACCGCCAGTTGCTGTCGCGCTACCGGTAGCAGCAAATACCCCTGCTCGACACAGTCGTGCCCGTCCTCGTCCAGCAGCCGCTGGGCGCGGGTGAGCCAGCCGCTGCCACGGGCGAGTTCGCCCCGATTGAAGTGCCCGACAGCAAGCCAGTACGCACACCGGACGGCGCGCGCCACATCGCCCAGGCACAGCCATGCGTGATGGGCGCGGCCCCACGCGTCGGCGCAGGCATCATCATTGCCAATGAGGTAGGCGGCCACCGCGAGCCGCTCCACGTCGCTGGGCTCCAGCGACGCCTCGCGGTCCGCGGTGGAGAGCTGAGTGAACGCCGCTGCCCACGCGCGCTGGCTGAAGGATGACCGGCCGTGGGCGATCCAGTCGGCCGTAGTCATGGTCCGCTCCTGTCCACGCGCTCAGCCGCAGTCTATCCCACCGGTCGGCATCGTCGATGGCAGCCACTCCACGGATGCGACGGGGCACCACGACACTCTTGCTGTCTGCGAACGAGCTGCGCCGCGTTCATAACCTTGGCTTGCCTAAGAATGATTCATAAGCGGAAATAATCTGCACCAAACTTTGCATGATTCAGGAATGTCCCGTAAATGAGAACATTTGGGACTCCACTCCGCGGACTCGATGAGCTTCCCGCGCGCCCCTCAGCCCCGCGGCAGACCGAGGCCGCGGGTGGCGATCACGGTGCGCTGGATCTCGCTGGTGCCGCCCTCGATCGTGTTCGCCACCATGCGCAGGTAGAGATACTTGAGCCGGCCGTGCAGCGGGGCGCGGGCGTCGACGCCGTCGAGCTGGCCGGCGAGGCCGAGGAGGCCCACTGCCGCGTTCGCCAGCCGCTGGTTCAGCTCCGTGCCGAACATCTTGGCGCTCGATGCCTCATAGCCCGGCGCCCGGCCCGCCGTCTGCATCGAGGCAATGCGGTACGACAGCATCTTCGCCATGTCGATGCTGACCGCGAGGTCGGCCAGCGTGTGCCGCGCGATCGGATCGTCGATCAGCGCCCGGCCGCCTCTCCGCGCCGTCTTGCAGAACTGCACCAGGTCTTCCAGCGTGCGGCGCGCCGTGGCCGGGCTGCCGATCGCCGTGCGCTCGATGTCGAGGCCGGTGGCGACCTGGTACCAGCCGCGGTTCTCCTCGCCGACCAGGTTCTCCTTCGGCACGCGCACGTTCTCGAAAAAGACCTCGTTGAACTCGTGCCCGTCCGCCATGTTCACCAGCGGCCGCACCTGCACACCCGGCGCTTTCATGGGCACGACGAAGGTGCTGATGCCCTTATGCTTGGGCGCGGCGGGGTCGGTGCGGGCGGCGAGCCAGCCGTAATCGGAGAGGTGTGCGTAGGTCGTCCAGATCTTCTGGCCGTTGATCACGTACTCGTCGCCGTCACGTTCGGCGCGGGTTTGCAGGCTGGCGAGGTCGGAGCCGGCGCCCGGCTCGGAGTAGAGCGTGCACCAGATATCCTCGCCCTCGGCGATGCGGCGCACGTAGCGGCGCTTCTGCTCGTCCGTGCCGTAGGTCATGATCGAGGGCCCGACCCAGGCGACGCCCATGTTCACGAACGAGGGCGCGCGGTTGTAGGCCATCGTCTCGTTGAAGATCAGTTGCTGCATATAGCTGGCGCCGAAACCGCCCAGCTCGTGCGGCCAGGGCAGCGCCAGCCAGCGCCGCTCGGCCAGCTTGCGCTGAAACTCGCGCTCGAAGCCCCAGAGCGCGGCCGCATCGCCGGCGAAGCGCCGCTCCCAGCCGGGCGGCGCGACCTCGCGCAGAAAGCCGAGCAGCTCGGCGCGAAACGCCTCTTCGGCCGCGGAGAAGCGGAAGTCCATGCTCCGGCCACCTTCGTCAGGAACTGGCGTCAGGAACTGGCGTCAGGCGCTGGCCTGTCTTGTTCGTGCTGGGATGGCAGCGGCCGTTTGCCCGCCTCCACGGTCATCGTTACAAGGGCGCGCCGGGGTGTCAAACCGTATCACGCCTGCCGGATTCCGAGGCCAGATGCCAGCACGCCAGGGCCGCCGACATGGCTGCCGGCGCAGTACGATGGCGGAGGGCAGCCGGTGCCGTTGGACGCACAGCGGGGCCGAGCGGCCGCGGAGACACGATGGACGCGGACTGGCGCGAAAGCCTCCGGCAGCAGTTCGGCGCCGCGATCGAGATGCTCGCGCAGGCGCGGCTCTGGGACGATCCGCTCGCGGCGTTCTGGAACGTCGCCTTCCATGCGCTCTTCTGGCTCGACCTGTATCTGTCGGGTTCGCCCGCTGGCTTCGCCCCGCCGGCGCCGTTCACCCTGGACGAGCTGGACCCCGCGGGGAAGCTGCCCGAACGGGCGTACACCAGGGAGGAGCTGCGGGGCTACGCCGCCCACACCCGCGCGAAGTGCGAGGCGACGATCGCCGGGCTGACCGATGAACAAGCGCGGCGGCGGCAGCGCGTCTCCCGCGCCGAGCTGAGCTTTGGGGAGCTGCTGCTCTACACCATGCGCCACGTGCAGGAGCACGCCGCGCAGTTGCAGTTACTGATCGGGCAGCACGGCGGAACCTCGTCCGGCTGGGTGGCGCGGGCCACGCGGTAGAGGTTAGGCTCCCATCCCTAACCCCTGTGCTCTCTTTCCTCTTTCCTCGCTCCTCGTTCCTCGCTCCCTGTTTCCTGTTGGTGAAGACAACGGCGGCGATCCAGGCGGCGCGGCGGCGTGTATGATGTTGCTGTTTACTTGCAGCACGCCTTCAGCCGCACGCACGAGGGATTCCGGTGACCCTGCCGGCCGGGACGACGTTCGGGCAGTACGTGGTGCGCGAGCCGCTGGGCGAAGGCGGCATGGCGAGCGTCTACCGCGCCTTTCAGCCCAGCCTGCGCCGCGACGTGGCGGTCAAAGTCATCGGCGCCCAGCTCGCCGGCCAGCCCGCCTTTCTCGCCCGCTTCCGCCGCGAGGCGGAGGTGCTGGCCCGCCTCGAACACCCCAACATCCTGCCCGTGTTCGACTACGGCGAAGCGGACGGCCAGGCCTACATCGTCTACCGCTACATCCCCGGCGGCACGCTCTGGCACCGCCTGGGCCAGCCGCTGCCCCCGGCCAGCGTCGCGCGCCTGCTCGCGCCGGTTGCCGCGGCGCTCGATTTCGCCCACGCCCGCGGCGTGATTCACCGCGACATCAAGCCCAGCAACATCCTGCTCACCGAGGACGAGACGCCGATTGTGGCCGACTTCGGCCTCGCCCGCATCCTGGAGACGGAGACGAACGAGAGCCGCACGGGCGAGCCGCTGACCCAGATCGGCACCGGGCTGGGCACACCGGCCTACATGGCGCCGGAACAGATCCGCGGCGAGCCGCTGGACGGGCGGGCCGACGAATATGCGCTGGGCATCGTCGCCTACGAGATGCTGACCGGCAGCGTGCCCTTCGCCGCGGCCACGCCGGAAGCGGTGATGGCCAAGCACCTGTACGAATCGCCGCCCTCGCTGCAGAGCCGCAATCCGCAGCTCGGCGCCGCGCTGGCGGCCGTGGTGGAGCAGGCGCTCGCGCGCGAGCCGGACGAGCGTTTCGCCACGTGCGGCGCGTTCGTCCAGGCGCTGGCACAGGCCGCGACCGAAAGCAGCGGCCGCGGCATCCCGGAGGCGCTGGCGCAGACGCGCCCGTGGCAGCCTTCCGAGCGCGGCAGCATCGCCAGCGGCGGCAGCATGGCCGGCAGCCCGATCGAAGGCTCGGGCATGTACCTGCGCCCCGCGACGCGGACGCCGAGTGAACCAACGGTAGTGGCCGGCAGCGCGGGCCAGGCGCCGCCTGCCACACCGCCCGGCAGCGAGCGCCCCGTGCCGGAGGACGAAGCGCCGACGGTCGTCTCGCTGCCGGGCATCGGCGCGCGGCCGCAGACCCCGCGGCCGGCCGCGGCGCCGCCGATGCCGCCGGGCTGGCAACAGCAGGCGGGCGGCACCTGGCAGGCCGCGCCGCAGCCGCTGTGGACGCCGCCGGCCGGTGGAGGAGCCGCGCCCGGCGGCACGGGCAAGAAGTCGCGCACGCCGCTGCTGATCGGCGGCGCGGTGCTGGTGCTCGCCGCGATCGCCGGCGCGATCGCGCTGGCCGCGGCCAACTGCGGCGGCCCGCAGCCGAAACCGACGCCGTCGCCCGTGCCCATCGCCCCGACTTCGGGCGGCGCCGGCACGCTGAAGCCGGGCAATCTCAACCCGACGCCGGCCGTCACCAGCACGGCCAGCGCCGTGCCCACGGTCGCGCCGTCGGCCTCGGCCGCAGCGCCCGCCTCCACCACACCGCAACGCACGGCCGTCCCGACGGCGCCGCCGACAACCGCGCCGACCACGGCGCCGCCGACCGTCGCGCCGCCGCCGGCCGCCGGTGCGCTGCCGGCGACGATCCTCGCCCAGGACGGCTTCTCTGACCCGAAGACGGGCATTCTGGAGAACTCCGCCGGCGATTCGCACTACCAGCTCGGCTACTCAGGCGGCGAGTACGTGGTGAAGCTCACCGATCCAAACTACTCGACGATCCCGGAGGAGTTCATCCCCAACAGCTACGACGATGCGACGCTGGCGGTGGACGTGCGCATGATCGACAGCGCCGACAACCGCTTCGTCGTGCTCGGCTGCCGCTACGGCGACACCAACACGGGCTACCGCGTCTGGGTCGACTTCGGCGCCGGCACCTACCGCCTGTTCGCCGTGGAGAGCAACGCCGACCTGCGGTACCTGCGCAACGAGCAGGCATCGCCGGCGATTCTCAAGGGCACGGCCACGAACCGCGTGGCGCTCACCTGCTCCGGCAGCACGATCGCCGTCAGCATCAATGGCACAAACGTGGCCTCGGTGAAGGACGCCAAAGCGGAGTACAGCACTGGCCAGTTCCTGATCGGCGCCAGCACCTACACGGACCACCCGCAGACGATCGAGACGCACTTCGACAACCTGGTGGTGACGAAGACGCCGCCCAACAGCGTCCCGGTACTGCTGGCCGATCCGCTCAGCGACCCTGGCACCGGCCTGTTCAACACCGACACCACCGGATCGGACCAGACAAAGTATAGCTACGCCAACGGCGAGTTCGTGATCCAGAAGCAGCAGGCCAGCGGCGGACTGGATGGCAAGTTCCTGCCCGGCCAATACGCGGACACGAGCACCACGGTGGATGCGCGCCTGGTGGGAACGTTCACCGATCGCTACGTCAACATCGGCTGCCGCGACTCAGACGCCGGCGGCTATCACCTCTCGGTCATCCCCGCCAGCGGCACGTTCCGTCTGCTGAAGGACGGTCCCGGCCAGGAGACGCCGTCGCGCCTGATCGACGATACGCCATCGTCGGCGATCAAGCGCAACGGCGAGGTGAACCGGCTGACGTTGAGCTGCGTGGGCAACACGATCACGGTAACGATCAACGGCACGCAGGTGGGCCAGGCGCGCGACAACGGCTTCAGCACGGGCAAGATCTACATCGCCACCGGCGGCGACAACCTCACGGCCGAGGCGCGCTTCCGCAACCTGGTCGTCACCCAGCGGTAAACCGTGCGGCAGGGTCCGCGTTCAGGCAGCGGAGGCGCTGCGCCGCTCGCCCGCACCGTCTTCCGGGTCAGGGGCGGCCTGCTCGCCGGACGGCAGCGGCATGGCGTCCGGCGCAGCGCACGTCAGCGGCAGGGCAAGGGCTGAATCGGCCTCGGCCGGCGGTTCGCCCGCCTGCGATGCGGCCGGATCGGCAAGCAGGTCGCCGGACGTCACGCTGATCAGCGCGTCGTCCGGCAGGCCGAGGCCCAGCAGCGGGTGCTCGTGCGGCTCCAGGATATGGCTACGCCAGCGGCCGGCGGCGCGCGCCTGGCGCAGCGCCTGGCCGGCTTCGTACATCAGGTCCGGCTGGCGGTCGGCGGCGAGGCAGAAGGTGCTGAGCGCAATGCCGATGTTCGGGGCGGCGATCAGCTCACGCCGCGCGTGCGTCAGCGGCGTGCGTAACTGGCCGAGGATGCGGTCGGCCGGGCGCTGGGCATCGCGCGCGGCGTTCATGTTCTCGAAGAGCACGGCGAAGCCGCTGCCGCCCATGTAGGCCGCGGTATCGTCCGGCCGCAGGGAGGCGCGCAGCCGGCGGTACACCTCCAGCAGCAGCGCCTCGGCCACGCTTTCGCCCATGCGCTCGTTCACCCGCTCCCAGTTGTCCAGCTCCAGCAACAGCACCGCCACGCCGCCGGCGCCCTGCGCCTCGGCGGCCATCGCCTGGTCCAGGCGGCTGCGGAAGAAGGCGCGATCGGGCAGGCTGCGCAGATCGGTCGGCAGGAGCTTGCGCCGGCGCGGCTCGCTGCGCCGCTCGCCGGAAAGGTCCCGCACCAGCACCAGGCGGCTGGCGCCGGTCTCCTGGGGCAGAGCGCCGACGGCCAGCAGTAGCGGCAACGGCTCGCCGGAGCGGCGGCGCCCCACCGTCTCGCGTTCACCGTCGCTCAGCACGCGTTCGCTGATCGTGCCGCTCGCCGCCGTGGCGCTCTCCGTCTGCTGGAAGACGCCGGGCACGAGGAAATCGAGGTCACGGCCGAGCAATTCCGTTGCGGCGTAGCCGAAGATACGCTCGCCCGCGAGATTACAGGACTGAATCGTACCGTTGGCGTCGCAGGTGAGCACCCCTTCGGAGACGGCGCCCAGCACCGCCCGGGCCTGCAGCATGGCGCCGCGTTCCTGCGCCAGCGCCTGCTCCAGCCCGGCGACGTTGAGCTCGTTCGCGGCCAGCGCCGCCAGGTCGGCGAGCGCAGCGAGATCCGCCGCCTGGTACTCGCGCCGGCGCCGATCGAGAATGCAGATCACGCCGATGCCGTGACCATCCGGACCAAGCAGCGGCTGCGCGGCGAATGAGCGGATGTACGGCGAGCCGGAGACGAGCGGCTCCTCGCCGAAGCGGGAGTCGAGACCCGCGTCCTCCACGAGCAGCGGCTGCTCGCCCAGCACCGCCTCGGCGCAGAGCGCCACCGCATGCGGCAATTCGCCCGCCAGCAGGCCGACGGCGGCGAGGTAGTGGCGCCCGTCCGCGTCGGCGCCGGTGAGCAGGGCGATGGGCACGTCGAACAGGCGGCAGGCGAGACGTGCGATGCGGTCGAAGCGCTCCTGGCGCGTGACGCCGGCCAGCGGCGGCTCGATCACCGCCGGCAGCGCCTGGTCGTGGTCGGGAGCGGTCAGATCGGCCATGAAGTGCCTCCGGGGCGGGGCCGAGAACAGCCACGCGGCGCTGCACGCCGGCACGGCCCAACAAGCGGACATCCTCTGTAAGCAAGTATCGCCCCACCGGCCAGCGGCCTTTAGTGCGCCGCGGCAGAACGGCAGCCGGCCGCGGGAGCGCCGCATGCAGACGCCATCCTGTACCCTGTTCCTGCACGTGAGGGGCGGTGAGAGACAGAGCAGCGACTGATCGGTGGAACGCCGGAGCGGCGATGAAAAACGAGCAGGCGGTCGTGGCGATCTACGCGAGCAACCGGCAGGCGGAGACCGCGGTGAAGGCGCTGGCAACGGCCGGGGTGGCGATGGCGCACGTCTCCGTGGCGGGCCGCGGCGCGGGCGACGAGGCCACGTCCGGTCATTACACCAGCGGCGGGGCGGTGCGGCACCACGGCGGCCACGGCGGCCTGTGGACGGCGCTCTCCAACCTGCTGCTGGACACGGGCACGTTTTTCATTCCGGGCACGGGGCCGATCTTCGTGGCCGGTCCGGTGGTCGGCTGGGTGGCCGGCGAAGTCGAAGGCGAGCGCATCGCCGGCGAACTCGGACCGGTGGGCGCAGCGCTGGCCGGCGCCGGCATCCCCGCGGCCCACCGCCGCATCTATGAGACGGCGCTGCGCGCCGGCCAGGTGCTGGTGATCGTGCACGGCCAAGCCGCCGAGGTGGCCACGGCGAAGGCCGCGCTGGAGCAGGCCGGCGCCGGCACCGTCGCCGTACACGGCGATGAGCGGGAGTCCACGTAACCGCTGAAGGCCGAGCCGCCCCTCGCCCGGCCCTCAGAACAGCCCCACGATCCGGCCCTGCTCGTCGATGTCCACGGCCTCGCCGCCGGGTTTCGAGGGCAGACCCGGCATCGTGCGGATGTCGCCGCAGAGCGCGTAGAGAAAACCGGCGCCGGCGGAGAGGCGCACATCCTGCACGGGGATGGTGAAGCCGGAGGGCCGGCCCAGCAGCGCCGCGTCGTGCGAGAGCGAGAGGTGTGTCTTCGCCATGCAGACCGGCAGATTCCCGTAGCCAAGCCGCTCGAACTGGCGCAGCTTGCGCCGCGCTTCGGCCGCCAGCGAAATGCCCCCGGCGCCGTAGATCACGGTGGCGATCGCCCGGATCTTCTCGTCGGCCGGCGCCGCGGCGTCGTAGATGAAACGGAACTCCGACGGCTCGTCGGCGGCCTGCACCACCGCCTCGGCCAGCGCCCGCGCGCCTTCGCCGCCATGCACGAAGTGCTCGGCGATCACGGCGTCGCGCGCCCCGGCGGCCAGCGCGGCGTCGTGGATCGCCGCCATCTCCGCCGCGCTGTCGCTGGGGAAGCGGTTGATCGCCACCACCACCGGCACACCGAAGGCGCGCACGTTCTCGATCTGCTTCTCCAGGTTGCCCATGCCCGCGGCCAGCGCGTCCAGGTCCTCTTTGACCAGCCCCTCCGGCAGCGGCCGGCCGGCAACCACGCGGAAGCGGCCCGAGTGCGCCTTCAGCGCCCGCACCGTCGCCACCAGCACGGCGGCGTCCGGGCGCAGGCCGCTCTGGCGGCACTTGATGTCGCAGAACTTTTCGAAGCCCAGGTCAGCGCCGAAGCCCGCCTCGGTGACGACGAAGTCGGCGAGCCGCAGGCCGATCTGGTCGGCGACGATGCTGCTGTTGCCGTGGGCGATGTTGCCGAAGGGACCGGCATGCACCATCGCCGGCGTGCCCTCGAGTGTTTGCAGCAGGTTCGGCTTGATCGCGTCCTTCATCAGCACCGTCATCGCGCCGGCGCACTTGAGGTCTTCGGCGGTGACGGGCTGATTGTCCTTCGTGTAGGCCGCGACCATGCGGCCGAGCCGCGCCCGCAGATCGGGCAGGCTCGTGGCGAGCGCCAGGATCGCCATGCACTCGGAGGCGACGGTGATATCGAAGCCGCCCTCGCGCGGCACGCCGTTTTCGCGCCCGCCGAGGCCGATCACGATCTCGCGCAGGGCGCGGTCGGAGATGTCCACCACACGGCGCAGCTCGATGCGGTTCAGGTCGATGCCCAGCGCGTTGCCGTGGTAGAGATGGTTGTCGAGAAAGGCGGCGAGCAGGTTGTGCGCCGCGCCGACGGCGTGGTTGTCGCCGGTGAGGTGCAGGTTGAAGTCCTCCATCGGCACGATCTGCGCATAGCCGCCGCCGGCCGCGCCGCCCTTGATGCCGAACACCGGCCCCAGCGAGGGCTGGCGGATGGCGGCGATCGCGCGCTTGCCGATCTTCGCCAGCCCCTGCGCCAGCCCCACGGTGGTGGTGGATTTGCCCTCGCCCAGCGGCGTCGGCGTGATCGCGGTGATTACGACGTATTTGCCGGGCGGCTTGCTCGCCAGCCGGCCGAGGGCGCTGAGGTCGATCTTGGCCTTGTATTTGCCGTACAGCTCGACCTCATCGGGCAGCAGGCCAAGATCGGCGGCCACGTCGGCGATCGGTCGGAGGCTTGCGGCCTGGGCGATTTCGAGGTCGGAAGGGAAGCGAGTGGTGGTTGCGCCTGCAGCATTCTGCGCCGGCTCCGGGGGCACGGCAGCACCTCCAGCAGCGGTGCGGCCCGCGCATGCAGCCGCCCGCGCGCTTGCAGTATGCGCGATCGGCTGGCGCCCACGCCATGCGCTCGCTACACTGGCGCGCACAGCGGCCGGCGCGTCTGGCCGGATGCTTCATCGTTGCGCGCGACACGGTGCGGCTTGCTCGGGTGCGCCCCGTTCGCAGGAGGTTCAGCCGTGGCAGAAAAAACCGCCGAGAAGCCCGCCTACACCGCCGCCTATCCCCGCAGCGTCCGCCTCAACGACGGCGCCGAGATCACGCTGCGGCTGATGACGAAGGCCGACCGCGACGCGGTGCTGCGCTTCGCTCGTTCGCTGCCGGCCGACGACCTGCTCTTTTTGCGCACCGACATCACCGACCCGGCGGTGGTGGACGAGTGGGTGAGCAACCTCGGCAAGCACACGGTCACCGTGCTGGCCGAGGGGCAGAAGGGCGATGGCATCCTCGGTTACGGCAGCCTGCACTACAACGAGGCGAACTGGACGCGCCACCTGGGCGAGATCCGCATCCAGGCCGCAGCCACGATGCGCGGCAAGGGGCTGGGCCGGGCGCTGGCCGCGGCCGTGTTCGACATCGCCCGCGCCCTGGGCCTGCAGAAGATCACCGCGCGCATGACGCCGGACCAGCAGGGCGCCCGCGCCACTTTCGAGAAGCTCGGCTTCCAGATGGAGGCGCTGCTGCAGGACTTCGTGATGGACCGCGGCGGCCGCACGCGCGACATGCTGGTGATGGCCTACGACATCACCGGCCTGACCGACAGCGAAGAGGGCTTCGGCGGCTGAGCGGTTAGGACGCTCCGCCGCGGTCGAGCAGCCGGCTGACCGCCCGCTTCAGGTCGCCCGCCGCCGGTTGGTCGCCCGCGTGGCGCGGGTAGTGCGCGTAGGCGATGCGGCCCGCGGTATCGACCAGGAAGCTGCCGCCGAGCTGGTAGACGTCGTCCACGGGCCGGCCGACGAAGTGCCCCTTGCTCGCCGCGCGCAGCCCGGCCAGCATCGGCCCCGGCCCCATGACATCGGCCGTCGAGCCGCGGCGCAGACCGAAGGCGCGGTAGCTGTTCCGCGCCGGGTCCGAGAGACAGGTGTAGGAGAGCCGCTGCTCGCGGCAGAACTCCGCGGCCTGCGCCGGCTTGCCCATCGTGATCAGCGCGACGCCGACATCGTCGCGCTCGCCGATCTCGCCACGCACCTGCGCGGCCAGCTCGCGGCAGAACGGTCAGCCGTAGTGGCGCAGGAAGACCAGCAGCGCCGGCCGCTCGCGCCACAGCGCGGAGAGCGCAAGCGGCGTGCCGTCCGCGCGATCGACCTCCAGATCCGGCGCCGCATCGCCGGGCCGCAGTGCCTGTGCTGCCATCGCCCGCTCCTGCCGCCGCGTTCATTTGATGATACGCGTGTGATGATACGCGTGATGATACGCGTGATGATACGCGCGCCGCGCACCGATGGATGGCCGCGCGAGCGCGAGGCGCTGCCGCTGGCGTACGCTGACCATGCAGAACCGCGGCCGGCGCCGGCTGTTCGAGGAGCGTTGTATGAGCGAAGCGAGCCCCAACGCCCGCCCGCCGCAGGCGTTCGATCTGGCCTTTCTCACCGGGCTGGAGCAGGTCAGCGAGCTGCTGCTGATTCGCCACGGCCAGCAGTCGTTCAACGTCGCCGGCCCGATCGGGGAGTCGGTCGATCCGCCGCTCAGCGAGCGCGGCCTGATGCAGGCGGCGGCGCTGGGCCAGTGGCTCTCGACCCGGCCGATCGCCGCGATCTACTCCAGCCAGTTGCGTCGCGCCTTCCAGACCGCCTGCGCCGTGGCGCAGGGGCAGGGCCGCGGCCCCGACACGATCGTCGTGGTCGAGGATCTGCGCGAGGTCGAGATCTTCCGCGACATCCCGCAGGACCAGAGCAGCGTCGACTACTTCGGGCGCGATCTGCTGGCCGGTATGCGCCGGCGGATGATGGTCGAAAAGTCCTGGGACGTCTATCCGGCGTCCGAGCCGAGCCTGGTGTTCCGCCGCCGCGCGATCAACGCGGTCGAGGCGGTGATCGCCCGCCACCCCGGCGAGCGCGTGGCCGTGGTCTGCCACGGCGGCGTGATCAACGCCTACATCGGCCACGTGATCGGCTCGAAGTACGATATGTTCTTCCGTCCGGCGCACACGTCCGTCAGCGTGGTGGCCGCGGCCGAGGATCGCCGCGCCCTGCACGCGCTCAACGATCTCCACCACCTGGAGACGCCGGAAGGCGACCTGCGCTCGTACTGACGGCCGGCCCGCAACCTGCTCAGGCCGTCGACTCCAGGCCGAGCAGCCGCCGCGCTTCGTGCAGCACGGCGTCGACATCCAGGGCCGCCGCCGCGCGCGGGCGACCCTCCAGCCAGACCGCTTCGTCCAGCAGCGCATTGAAGGCATCCGCGGCCGGGGCGCCGGCGCGCACGCACGCCGCCAGGGTGGCGGCGAAGACACTGCCGGCGATCAGGACATGCGGACTCAGGTAGGCGTCGATCGCCGCGTCGTAGTACAGCCGCGCCACCGCCAACTCCCGCAGGGTTCTACAAGAAGAAACGGTGGCTCAGGCGCGGGCAGTTACCGCTCAGCCGTTGCAATATTCTGTCACCTTGCAGCACGGGCGAGTCGTCATAAGCGAAGGTGCGCAACGCTGCTCCTCGTGTCACGATGGCCGGGCATCCCGCGACCGACTCCGCCGATCATGACGCGTGTCACTCCCGGCTTCTGGATCGTCGACGGCCTGCCGCGGGCCGGCGGGCGCGGCAGGCCGCTGCCCGCGCTTACCTGGCGGGTAGTGGGCGGGCCGTTCGCCAACCGCGATGCGGCGGCGGCCGCGGTGGCCGGCCGGGCGCTGCGGCCGCACTGGGTCATCGTGGAGGCCGCCGATCGGCGGCGGGCGGTGGTGGCCGCGCACCGCGCCGCCGGCCTGCCGCCGCCATCACGCGACGCGATCCCCTGAACCGCTGCACGGCCGGCCGCCCCTGCGGCAAGAGCTACTCCCGCAAGCCAGCTATCCGGCGAATCCGTCGGTGCTACTGTGTCGTTCAATGGGTATGCAGGCAGAGGAGAGATCCGCGCGCGCCGCCTCCGATCCGCGGCGCATCTACATTCTCGGCGGTCCGGGCAGTGGCAAGAGCACGCTTGCCCGGCAGCTCGGCCGGCGGCTGCGGCTGCCGGTGCACGAACTGGATGCGATCGCCTTCGTCGATTTCCACGCCAGCCACGGCCTCGGCCAGCGCCGCCCGCTCGCCGACTGCATCGCGGCCGTCGAGGCGATCAGCGGCCAGCCGGGCTGGATCAGCGAGGGCTTCCCCGCGCGCTGGACCGATCCGCTGCTCGCGGCTTCCGACCTGGTGATCTGGCTGGACGTGCCCTGGCACCTGGCGTTCCGGCGCGTGTTGCGGCGCTATCTGCACGCGGTGCGCACCGATCCGTTGCCGCCGTCCGTGCGCCGCTGGCAGCTCCGGAGCATCGCGCGGGGGCTGTTCGTCGCCCTCTCGCCGGTGGGCGGCAGCCTGGCGCTGCGCCTGCCGGCGGCGCGGCGCGGCCTGCGCCTGCTCGGCTGGTGGTACTCGTACAGCCGGGGCAAGGAATGGACGCCGCTGGACGTGGAGGACGCCGGCCGGGTGTACAGCCGCGCCGCCACCACCGCGCATCTGCGCCCGTATGCGACGAAGCTGATCCGCCTGCGGCGCCCGCTGCCGGCCGGCGACCTGCTGGAGCGCTGGCGGTTGCGCACCGCCGGCCTGCCGGCCGGTGTGCGGGGCAACGAGCACGGCTCACGGCCCAGCGGCATGCTGCGTGCCGAGCAGATCGGCTCCTGAGACGGCGCGGGCCGCGTCGCCCAGCGGCGGCAGCCCCCAGTTGTCTTCGATCAGTCGCAGCACGCCGTAATGGCTGACCGGCGTGTCGATCACGGTCGCCGGCGGCAGCAAGGGCGAGACCAGGATGGTAGCGATGTGGCCGCCGGCGGCATCGCCGCAGCAGCCGTCATCGGTTGTGCCCTCGTCCGTGGTCACGATCAGCAGGCCGGCGCCACCCGGCTGAAACGCCGGCGTGGCCAGCAGTTGGGGCACGAGCTGCCTCAGCCAGGCATCGCCTTCGGAAAGATCGCAGCTGTGCAGATCGTGGCAGAGGTTGGGCGAGATCCAGGCGAAATCGGGCAGGGCGCCGGCCGCCAGGTCCTGGTCGAACCGCGCGAACGGCACGATGTGCGCCTGGCAGCGGGCGGCGTCCTCGCGGATGGCGCCGAAGTAGACGAAGGGGTTGTGGCGCTGGACGTACGCGCCGTCGTCGCCGAGGGCGCAGGTCTGCGGCATGTCTTCGAAGTACGCCGTCCACGAGTGCCCCGCGGCCTCCAACTGATCGGCAAGCGTGGGCGCGTCCTGAAAGCAGGTGTTGCAGTCGCGCCTAAGGCCGAAGGTCTGGCCGCTGATCAGCGCGAGGTAGTTGGGCAGGCTGGTGTGGCCCACGGCGTAGGCGTGGCTGAGCAGCGTGTGATCGCGCGCGAGCTGTGTGAGGTACGGTGCGCCGTCGCTGCCGATCAGGTCCGGCTCTTCGTGGTTCTCCAGCATGATCAGCACGATGTTGGAGAAGTGCAGCTCCTGGCGCGGCGCTGCCGTGGCGGGCAGGGAGGCCGTGACCGGGCGACGGCCGCTGCTGCACGCCGCGCAGACCAACGCCAACAGCACCAGGCCGCAGCGCCCGCTCAACCGCCGTCCCGTCACGCCCCACGCCCCGCTTGCTGCTGTCCGGCAGCGCATCGCCCGCTGCCCCAGCGTACCGCATCGACGGCCCCGATCAGCCGCGACGAGACGCGATGGTGTCCCAGGGAAAGGAACGGGCGCTTCCGCTGGCGGCAGCGGGCACGTACGCTCGATCGGGGCCGCGCCACCCATCTGTTCGCCGCGGCCGGAAGGAGCCGGATCATGCCGCGCGAGATTCGCCTGGCCGCCCGCCCGGTCGGGTTGCCGAAACCGTCGGACTTCGAGCTGGTCGAGCTGCCCGAGGCGCAGCCCGCCGAAGGCGAGCTGCTGGTGCAAAACCTGTTCATGTCCGTCGATCCGTACATGCGCGGGCGCATGAACGATGTGAAGTCGTACACGCCGCCGTTCGCCCTGGGCAAGGCGCTGGAGGGCGGCGCCGTGGGCCGCGTCGAACAGTCGCGCCACCCGCAGTTCACGCCGGGTGAGATCGTGACCAGCAATTTGGGCTGGCGCGACCGCTTCGTCAGCGACGGCCGCGGGCTGGGCAAAGTCGATGCGGCCGCGGCGCCGCCCACGGCCTATCTCGGCGTGCTGGGCGGCACGGGGCTGACCGCCTACGTGGGGCTGCTCGACATCGGCAAGCCGAAACCGGGCGAGACGGTGTTCGTCTCCGCCGCGGCGGGCGCGGTGGGCAGCATCGCCGGCCAGATCGCGAAGATCGCCGGCTGTCGCGTCGTGGGCAGCGCGGGCACGCCGGCCAAGATCGCCTACCTGCGCGACGAGCTGGGCTTCGATGCGGCGATCGACTACCACGCCGAGCCGCTGGAGCCGGCGCTGGCGCGGCACTGCCCGGACGGCATCGACGTCTATTTCGACAACGTGGGCGGCGACCACCTGCAGGCGGCGCTGGCGCTGATGAACCCCTTCGGGCGCATTCCGGCCTGCGGCATGATCTCGCAGTACAACAACAGCGTGCCGGCGCCCGGCCCCAACAACCTGACGGCGATCGTGCGCTCGCGCCTGACCGTGCAGGGTTTCATCATCTCCGACCATCTCGATCGCCGCCCGGCCTTCCTCGCCGAGATGACGGCCTGGCTGCGCGAGGGCAAAGTGAAGCACCGCGAGACGGTCGTGAACGGCCTTGAGCAGGCGCCGGCGGCGCTGATCGGTCTTTTGCAGGGCGAGAACATCGGCAAGATGCTGGTCAAAGTCGGCGAGTGAAGGCAAGTCAGCGCCGGGATCGGCCCGGCGACGCGGCACTGGCTACAGCAGCAGGCGCTCGAACGCTTCGGCGGAAAGCTCGGCCGGCACGGGGCGGCCCGCGCCGTAGCGCATGCCGCTCTCCGCGCTGCGCACGGAGACTGCGGCCCGCCCCTCGTTCACCAGCCGCCGCAACGCCCGGTCCACGGCGCGCGGATCGTGCAGGATCGGCAGGCCCAGGCGGCTGCGGAAGGGGATGCGGGCGCGGGCCACGGCGCCGCTGAACAGCTCGCGCTCGTGCTGGTACAGCTCCGCCAGGGCGCGATCGAAGGCGCCCTGCGGGAAGCGCACGGGCAGGTGGAGCGCCAGCAGGCCCGCCAGCGTGTCCTCGGGGCCGCGCGGGGCGAGCGTGACGTGGTGCGCCTCCCAGGCGCCGCGCGTGCCCGTCCAGTAGGTCCAGAGCCCGAAGGCGGCGCGCAGCCGGCGGGCCAGCGGCGAGTCGCCGGCCGGCGCCGCGGCTCCGGCCATGGCCGCGGCTTCCAGGGCGCGGCGCAGGGGATTGGCGGGCTGTGTCAGGTCGCAGGCCGGGTCGCGCGGCTCGACCAGCGGCAAGGTGTTGGCGTAGCGCGAGCCCCAATCGACGATCAGCAGCCGCTCGCGCTCGCCCAGCGGGCGCAGCGCCAGCACCAGCGCCGGCTCGCCCGTATCCAGCCTGCGGCGCTCGGCGAGGAAGCGCCGCCAGGCCGGCGAGCCGCGCAGATAGATCGAGCCTTCGTGCGGCGGGCGCGGCGCCTGCTCCGGCGGCACCGCGTAGATCACACAACGCGGCGTGCCGGCAAGGGCACGCAGCCCGTCGAGCACCCGCGCCCAGGCGTAGGCGCCCGGCTCCGCAGGGGGTTCGAGCGATGGCGAAGGGTTGTCGCTCACGCATCCTCACCGCGGCGTCGGTGGATCGCGGGGTCGCGCCGCGGGCCACCCCGCTCTTACGAAGGTACCGCATACGGACCCGTTACGCCGATCGCGGGTCGTGCACGTCCTACGGCGCCAGTTCCTCCGGAACACCCCGCGGCGTCTCTTCCAGGGCGAGGGCAACGGCGGCGGCCGCACGCCGCAGAGTTGCTCGCCGCGCGGCCGCAACGGTTCGCGGCTCGTCGCGATCAGCGTGATGGCCGGGCAGGCGCCCGGCAACGCGGCCGCCCCGATCGCGACTGGGCTGCCTGCCGCGCCCCGGCGCGGCCGCGGCCTCATCCATCGCGTAATCGGCCTCGGCCTGGCGCGCTGAGCCTGCGCCACGCTCCGCTCAGAGGCGGCTTTGCACCGCGGCGGCGAACGCTTCGGTCGAGGCATTGCCGCCCTGGTCGGGGGTGAGGCGGTCGCCCGCGGCGTAGGTGGCGGCGATCGCGCCGTCGAGCCGGTGTGAGGCTTCGCCGAAGCCGAGGTAGTCGAGCATCAGCACGGCGGAGAGCAGCGTCGCGGTCGGGTTGATCGTGTGTTGGCCGGCGACGTCGGGCGCGCTGCCGTGCACGGACTCGAAGTAAGCCCAGGTGTCGCCGTAGCAGCCGCTGGGCGCCAGGCCGAGGCCGCCGATCGTGCCTGCGCCCTCGTCGGAGAGAATGTCGCCGTAGAGGTTCGGCAGCAGCACCACGTCCAGCGTGTGCGGGCTGGCGACGAGGCGACGGGCGAAGTCGTCGACGATGAACTGCTCGTAGGCGATCTCGGGGAACTCGTCGCGGATCACCGCCTCGACGGTGCGGCGGAAGAAGCCGTCCGTGCGCGGCAGCACGTTGTACTTGCAGGAGCAGGTGACCTTGCCCGCGTGGCCCTGCTCGCGGCGCCGGCGCGCGAGCCTGCCGGCGAAGCGCGCCACGCGCTCCGTGTTCTTCCGCGTCAGCACCTTGACCGCGTAGAAGCCGTCGCGGCTGGTGAGCGGGCTGCGCAGGCCGGTGCGCGGCGTCAGGTTGAGGCCCGAGGCGAACAGCTCCGATAGCTCGCCTTCGAGGCCCATGTACAGATCCTCCACGTTCTCGCGGATGATCACGTAGTCGATGCCCTCGGGCCGGCGCAAGGGCGAGTTGAAGCCGGGCCGCCAGCGCACGGGCCGCACGTTGGCGTAGGTCTGCTTGCCCCAACGCAGATAGCCGACGCCGGGTGTCTTGCCGCTGGTGGCGCCGAAGAGCAGGCTGTCGCAGCTATCCGCGGCCTCGCGCACCAGCTTCTCGGCGTCCTCGCGCGAGCGGCTGGCGGCCAATTCGGCGCCGTCGGGCAGCAGCAGCCACTCGATCGGCAGCTCCAACTGCCTGAGCACGCCCAGGCTGGCGTGGACCGCCTCCGGCGCCGCGTCGTCGCCCGGCAGCACCGCAACCCGCCGCAACCGCTCGGCCATGGCGCCTCCGTCCGCCGGCCATCGCCGGCAAGAGGGACGATACACCGCCGGCAAGCGCGCGGCTACGCTTAGGGTCTGTCTGATGAATGGACCCGTTGCCCGGTATCCTGTGCAGGAGGGTGTGCACACCACAGGAGCTGGGCATGGTCGGGCGGGGAGAACTGACGGACGCAGCGTGGGCGGTGCTTGCGCCGCTCCTGCCAGGCAAT